>NJDV01000109.1 GCA_002254765.1 Thermoplasmatales archaeon ex4484_36
ATATATTCCTAATCGGCCATTTGGCCGAACTGATTCCAGAGTACTACACTACCGCGATATAGAATGTGATATGAGTCAGCCGCCACGAGCGTTTCTCCCAGCTTATCGCGCAATGCGCGCAGGAGAGGGGGAACGTGTGAAGGGTGGTATAGGTGTGGATGAGCACAAAGTGTAGAGTTTGTAGGAATAGTGTATGGCGTTCCGTTATGCAAATTCCTAACGACTGTGAAAACGAGCTGGGTAGAAGTGAATGAAAAAATTAATCTGGAACAATGGAGTTTCCAGATTTTTGTAAATTTCATCAATTCTGATCTCTGTTTATAACATTCAACGATAATTATCTCATAGCCTATCTGCCCGCATAACCTGATTTTGCAGTTGCTTGTCTACCCCTCCGATTGAACAGAAGGTTATAACTTCTTGGACACTCCTCCCAATAGCCAAATTCTGAAACCCTTCAGGAATTGATCTCCCCTTCCCCTCCTCTATTTGCTCTACAAACCCCACCCACACCTTTCTGTCAATGAACTTTGTTACTTACTGAATAGTAAATCCCCCCTCCTAACGGTGCTTTATAACGGTCTTCCCACTGCCCCGGGGGGATCCCCGGGGTGAGAGCTACACGGGCCTTCTCAATGAGCGTTTCAGTGAGATCCATAGAGGGCACGGGCTGGTCGTAATGGAAGAAGGCGTAGAAGGTCCCGTGGGGAGGCCTCAAAGTTACCCCGGGCATATTGTTGAGCCCTTCAACCACCTTATCCCTCCTTCTCCTGAAGGCCTTCACCATCTCATTCAAGTAGTCCTGCGGCCCCTCCAAAGCGGCAAGGGCCCCCGCCTGAACGAAGGGGGGGAGACATGTCAGCGTGTGCTGCTGGACCCTCAGGATATCGTTTATATGCTCCTCGGGGGCCGCAACCCACCCCACCCTCCACCCGGGCATGGAGTAGGACTTTGAGAAGCTCGATACGGTGATGGTGCGCTCTTCCATCCCCGGGAGTGTGGCTATGGATATGTGCTCACCCTCGTAGACTATCTTCTCGTAGGTCTCGTCCGCCACAACGTAGAAGTCGTGGTCCACCGCCAGGTCAGCGATGAGCTTCAAGTGCTCCCTGCGAAGGACGCCCCCGGTGGGGTTGGCGGGGGTGTTCAAAATGAGGATTCTCGTTCTGCTGTTCACAGCCTCCTTCAGCTTCTCCGGAAGGAAGGAGAACTCCTCTAAGGGGTCAAGCCTCACCTTCACCGCCCTTCCGGAGGCCATCATGACCATGGGCTCGTAGGAGACCCAGCAGGGGTCGGGCAGAATCACCTCCTCCCCGGGGTCCACAAGGCTTTGAAGTGCAGCGTAGAGGGCGAACTTCGCTGTAGTGATGAGGATGTTCTTCTCGGTGAAGTCGAGGCCCCTCTCCTGGTAAAGCCTTGATATAGCCTCCCTGAGGGGGAGGATCCCCCGGGATGGGGCGTACTTGGTTTTCCCCTCCCGGAGCGCCTCTATAGCCGCCTCAACCACGTGTGGTGGGGTGGGAAAGTCTGGCTCTCCTATGGTAAAGGAGAGCACGTCCATACCCTTCCTCCTGAGTTCTCTCACCCTGTCAGTGAGCTTGATGGTGAGCGATCCATACCCTTCCTCCTGAGTTCTCTCACCCTGTCAGTGAGCTTGATGGTGAGCGACGGGGGGATGTCCTTGATCCGCTGGGCCACCATTTAGACCACGCCCCCCTATCGGGAAGTAGTATTTTAGGTTTATTCACATAATTCTCATTTAAATTTAGTATACGCAGACCTCATTGAGGAGGTAAGTACAGAGGATTTATTTCGTTACATTTTGGACAATTTACAAGCTCTTCATTATAGATATTGCCACATTGTGGGCAACGTATCTTGACTATTTCTTTAACTCCCTCTTTCATTTCTGTTATTTGTTGTTTGTAGGGAATAGATTCAGACTCTTGACTGTGGGGAGCGGAAGATATAGAATAACCGTGATACAACCCTTGATTTCTGGGCCCCCTCTCGTATATGATGATATGGGAAGGTTGAGGTGGGGTCTGAAAATCCTCTTCTTCGTTTTTTAATATTAGTCCAACTAATACCATGATAATTCCCACAATAATACCAATCGCATAGCATAATTCCATTGTCACAGCATATTCATAGTCAGCCTGGGCTTCAGGATCAAGGGCTCTTTCTAACTGTCCCAAAGGGGTCTGATAATCCCTAACGGTGTTATATGCGACAAGAAAAAGAACTCCACTTCCAATAAGTAAAAATGCTCCAACTATTACTAACCAAGTCTTCATCTTGATATATTACATCGTTCGCTGTAATAAAACTTACGATATTTCTTTATTGTAGATTGTAGGAGGTAGGGCAACATCTCATAAATCTAGCTCTCTCCTCATCCCCCATGAGCTTCAGGGGGCGGCTTAAATGCCTTCTGGCGGAGACGGCCGCTTCGTAGAGCCCCTCAAGGTGCCTCCTTTCAACGACCCTGTATTCGGCCGCATCTTTACCAGCCCTCCTCCCGCACCTTGGACACCTCTCAAGGTTGAGGGTGCCCGGGTAGCTGTCTACAGATCCCGCCGCTACCACCCTGTCCCCCGGGCGAAGCTGCATGAGGATGTCTCTCAGCTCCCCTGTTTGCCTGTAGGCGGCAAGGGTTATCTCAAACCCTCCCTCCCCCCTGGCCGTGACAAAGGCGTGTCCTCCCCTCTCCCTTCGGGGATGCCCGGCGACGGTGGCGGGTAAGAGGTAGGAGCCTCCCGGGGCCGGCTCAGAACCCTGCAAGGGTATGAGATGATGGTCACTCCCCTGATTGGTGAGATAGATGAGGTATCCCGGGTGATCCTCTAAGGTCAGGTGCCCGTAGGCATCCTTGAGCTCTTCGGGGTTTGTGCCCCTCACCCCTATAAGGACAGGGCAGGGTGTGGAGGGTCTTATACAGATGTGCCGATTGAGAGGGTCGTAGTTGTTGAAGGTGGAGGGGAAGAGCCTCTCCAGCTCCTTGACCTCATCCTCTCTGACAGCCCTCTCCCTCCCCCACATCTCCTCTTTCCTGTAAGCTAGGATCTCGTAGGTGTGTCCCATCCCCCTCCAGGCGGATGCGCAGGCGGCCCCAATGACGCCCCTACCCCCCCACCAGAGGGCCCCAGCATCCGTGAGGTATCCCTCTGCCACCTCCCTCTTTACGATTCCCCTAACCCCCTTGAAGTATAGCTCCTCCGGGGGCTGCACCTCCCCCACCACGCACCCGGGGGAGTTCTCCCTCCACCTCCTTCCCTCCTCCTCAAGCGCTTCTCTTACAACCTCAAGAAGGTCCTCAGGGTCCACTCTTCCCTCCCCCCTCTCCCACGCGGTGATCTCCTCCCCATCTCTCTCACCGATAGGAAACCTCCTTCCCCCGCCCTTCTTTGCAAGGAAGAAGATGGTGGCGCCGTTCCCTCTGGTCTTCCAAGGGACGGTAGGGTTGAGCCTGACGAGTCTCGGGTAGCCTACAAGGGCGTACTCCTCCTTCAGGGAGGAGAGGAGGGTGTAGGTGAGGTGGGTGGTACACCCCCCTTCTGGGGAGTCTGTGTCGTCGATGGCCACGAACACTTCCTGCACCGTTTGGTAGCAGAGGAGAGAGGGTTAAAAGGTTTATGTTGGCGCCTTCACTCCTCCCCTTTCAGTATGGCGCCGCACTCGGGGCAGTATTCGGCGTCCTTCTCCACCGGAGCGCCGCACTCAGGGCAGTTCACGAAGTCGTCCATGAGAGAGTGTTCAATCACCTCCCCGGGGGTAGCTGCCGGGACCTCCTCTTCCAGCTCCTCCCTCCCCAGGGTCTTTGCTCTCAGGTAGAGCAGGAGGGCAACTATCACAACAAGGGCTGCGATACCGACCCCTGCGTAGAGAGCCAGCGGGCTCTTCTCCCCGGCCTCCTCTGCCGGGAACTCGTTCTTGTTGTTGGGGTCTGTTCCCTTCTCTATCTCCTCAAGGTCGGAGTATCCGTCCCCGTCGGTGTCGGAGAGGTCCGGCCTAGTGTGGTTCAGATACTCCTCAAGGTTGGTCAGTCCGTCCCCGTCCTCGTCCCTTGAGGCGTCCTCGGGGTTTAATGGGTCCAGGAAAGAGTACCTCTCCTCGTAGCTGTTGGGAAGCCCGTCGGAGTCGTAGTCCTCCACTACGGGGTATACTGTGGTGAAGCTTATGTTTATAACCGGGGCGGTGTTGCCGTGCTCATCCTTCAGCCCTTCTATGACAAGGTGGTAGAGAGTCCCGGGGCTGAGAGGAGAGAGGAGGAGTAGACAAGCTGTGGGGGTGTGGTGTCGGGGGGGAGGATCACCAGGGTGAAAGCGCTCACGTTGAGGTTCCCCGCTACGTCGCGCACCCAGACTGTCAGGAGGTAGGTGCCCTCCTGAAGGTCCTGGGCATTGATCATCTCTCCAGAACCCTGAAGGGAGAGCCCCTCCCCCTCAAGGCTCCAGTTCAGACTGTATATGGGGGAGGAGTCCTCTGTAAGGATCTCAGCTGAGAGATTGTAGGGGGCTAAAGCGGGAGAGTCTATACCCTGGATGGTGATCTCAGGGGGGTAGGGATCGTATCTGAAGGTGAGCTCCTCCGAGAAGGGTCCGAAGTTCCCCGAGGGGTCCACGGCCCTCATTCTGATCACGTTGACCCCGGGGACGAAGTTTACAAAGACTGTGAAGTTCTCAAGGTGTGCTGTTGCGTTGAGAAGAAGGAGGTCGTTCCTGTAGACCTCAACCAGCGCCCACTCCTCCCCCGGAACCTTCCCCCTTATGAGCACCCCTGAGAGGTTCACTATACCGCTGGTGGGCAGGAAGACCTCTCCGAGGAAGGTGTAGTTCAGAACGGGTGCTGGAGGAGGTATGGTGTCAAGGGTGGAGGCCCGAAGGAGCGCCGGTGCGGAGGGGAGCCCTGCATCGTCCCAGGCCACCACCATCACAGTGTATTCTGTATCGGGCCGAAGGCCCGTTATGTTGTAGCTCTTCTCCCCGGATGAGAGGTTCGCCAACGCTTCCGATGGCGGATTGAGGTGGACAGAGTAGTTCATGACATCGTCTGATGGGGATGGATCCCACTCCACCAGAAGGAAGTCCTCCCCGCTCACCGCCCGGAGGTTCTCGGGAGGCTCCGGCGGGGTGACGTCCAGGGTCGTAGCAGAGATCACAGGTGTGAATGGGGAGTAGTTGGGAACAATATCGGCAGACCTCATCCGGAAATAGTAGGTGGTCTCCTCCGCAAGCCCCTCCACTCTGTAGAAGCTCCCGCAGTGGTGTTCATGAGGATCTGAATCTGGGCGGCGTCGGGGTGGTTTAGCTCCCAGAAGAGGTCTATGGTGTGCCCGGTGACGTTCCCTGCGGTGAAGTTCTGGGGCATGGGCGGGGGGGTGAAGTCAAAAAGGAG
>NJDV01000028.1 GCA_002254765.1 Thermoplasmatales archaeon ex4484_36
GAGCTTGAAGAGATGGCTGAGATGTATGACGAGTTCAGAAAGGTCAACGCAGATATCCTGAGCATAAGCACAGACACCGCCTACGTCCATAAAGCGTGGCATGATACCTCAAGGGCAGTATCAAAGGTTCGCTTCCCCATGGTGGCAGACCCCACTGGGAGAATATCAAGGGCATACGGCACCTACATAGAAGACGAGGGAGTATCATGGAGGGCCACCTTCATAGAAGGCGTCAAAGTTCGTCAGGGAGAACCCGGGGCACGCGTGCCCAGCTAGCTGGGAGCCTGGGATGGAATCTCTCAAAATAGATTTGGATCTTGTCGGAAAGATATAGAGAACAGATGTGCCTCGATGATAGGGGTCCTCCCCTTCATCATTTTCTTTTTCTCAGTATGCTTTCAAGACAGTAAACAGTGAGTACGCTCTCTTCGCAGAGGTGAGAGATCTCACACTCGTTGCAGAGCCTTTCAAGGTCTGCCCTCCCCACATCCAACGACCCTCTCTCGTCGTGAAGACGATAGAGGAGCTTTAAGTACTTCCCCTCAACAACTCTTGGAAGGTGGTCTCTGCCCTCCAGACCGTACCACTCGTACACTCCTTTGCTGCCCTTTGAGGAGTTGCAGCTCCTGCACGCCATAACCGCATTGTCCGGGGTGTCTGGCCCACCCCGGCTTAGTGGGATGAGGTGGTCAACGGAGAGATTCCCCTTCGCTCCACAGTATATGCACTCGTCCAGGCGCTCACGCTCTTTGACGTACTCTCTTATTGAGCTAGACCATTCGATCTCACCGCTCCGCAGCTTCTTATAGCGATCCATTATAAAGCGGTAATTGCTCTTACCCATCCCTGCGGAGGCAGCTATTATCTTGGCATACTGCCAGAAAATTAAGTCCCTTATGGTTTTAACCGCCGCCGGAGGCATTCTCATCACCACGGCTTTTTAGCGCTTCTGGTTCAAACATAAGGACTAAAGCCCCCTCTTCGCTTACGGGGGCGTGCTCAACTCCCCGGGGAACCACGACCATCTCTCCCTCCCCAAGCACCACGTCCACTCCTTCCTTCACCCTTATCTTCACTTCTCCCTTGAGAACGTAGAAAAGCTCATCCTCTCCACGGTGAACGTGCCAGTGGTACTCACCTTTGAAGAGGGCCATCCTCACCACGTGATCGTTCACATTCAGTAGCTTAAGGGGCGTCCAGGGTTTGTTCAACCTTTTTGAAATCTCTTTCGGCGATACCTTGGTGATTTTCATGGAGGATTTTGATTCACCTGCCTGTATATAAAATAAACCCCCTCACCGCACAAAAATTTAAAGCGTGCCCGCCCTAATCTCACACGGTGATCTATATGGACTTAAGTGGCTACACACTGGAGGACCTTCTCCTAGCGGCCATAAAAAGCGAGGTTGAGAGTGAGAGAATATATTCCAGCCTCGCCGGAAGGGTGGGGAACTTCTTTTTGAAGGATCGCCTCAACTTTCTAGCGGGGGAGGAGAGGAGACACAGAGCATCGATGTAGTGCTGCCCGAGAGGACCCCAGTACCGCTTCCCTCCGTGAAGTACTCCGATGAGGCAGCGGTGAGCTCCATAGTGGAGCAGGCCATGGCGGCAGAGGAGGCTGCCAGGGATTTTTACCTCTCTCTCATCCGAGATGCTAAAGGCCCTCTCCAGAATGGAGGAGGGACACTACAGGCTCCTTGAGGCGGAGCTTGAGAACATACGCACCCTGGAAGAATACGAGGAGGGGTGGCCCATGATGCACGCCGGCCCCTGATCACACCTTCCCGCTCTTAACCTCCGGCTCCTCCTCTGGGGGTCTATCCTTGGCTTTTGCCTCCCCCTTCCCTCTGCTTCTCATGTAAAAAACCGCCCCTAGGGCTCCAACTAAAGCTATCAGGAGCACTGCCAACCAAAGAAGGGACCCTCCTCCCTCCTTCTTCAGGGTTATCTTCTCCTCCACCTCCTCCTCTCCGTAGGGAATCTCCACCTTAACGCTCCTTTTATTGTAGCCTTCGCCCTCCACCGTGAGGGTATATGTGGCGTTAGATGGTACATAACCCAGGTGGACCCACCCATCCTCATCAGAGGTGTACTCCATCCCTTCAAAGGTGAGAGAAGCCCCTTCAATTCCCCTACCGTCCTTATCCACAATCCTTATTGAAAGGTTACATAATGGAGGCCCGGCGGGTGTCATGTTGAGCGTCAAGTTGGTCCACTTGAGGATCTTAACCTCCACATCGAAGGGAGATGGAGAGACGAACCCATCTGCGTTTACACTGATTGTCCAGGGGCCCGGCTCAAGTGTTCCCGAATAGACCCCGGGGGAGATCTCAGCGAGGCCCATTTGAGCGCTTCTCCCCGAAGCCCTGACGGCGGCGCCTGTGATAAAAGTACCGTCTCTTGAAGATAGAATTTCAATTCTCAGGTAGCCTTCAAAGGGTGGTGTCTTAAATGTGTAGAAGTTCCCCCCGTTGTCATCTGCGACGCTGTTCCCTGAAGGCTCCTCTGAATAGACCCAGAAGTAATATGTAGCGTTATGGGCTAGACGATCCACAAAAATCGTGTGGTGAAGTGAATATTCCTCCTCGCTATATTCTTGCATGTTCTCAGTGGAGGTGCCCAGATGCAGAGTCCCCTGCGTCACCTGATCGGTGTCCCACTCCACTGTTACCTGATAAAGGTCAACCTTCCATGTGAGGTTTGAGACAACAGGCCACGTTATGTCTGGGGTTGTGATGTACGCCATGGGAGCTGGGAGGGAGGGATTGGAAGCCTCATCATAGGCGAGCACTGTGAGGGTGTATTCGGTCTCCGGAAGGAGGTCAAAAACCTCAAAGGTGTTATCTGTGGTCTCTCCTGCCAGAAGGAAACCTTCTATTCCCCCACCCCCTCTCCTTCCCATGGCCACAAAAATCCTGTAAATGACCACGTCCTCTGAGGACGATTCCGACCAAAGAAGTGTGGCGTTTATTCCGCCGTATCCTACCACCCACAGGGATGAGGGCCTCTCTGGGGGTACGTAATCCCTTGCAATTGCCGTGACGGGAGGCGAGAGGTCGCTTTCTATTCCCTCTTCGTCCACTGCACTGACCCTGTAGGTCCTTGAAGTGCCATTCTCAACCCCCACATCCCTGAAGGAGGCGCTAGTGCTCTCTCCGAGAAGCTGAAGGGTGTTTCCAACCAGATAGACCCTGTAGAGGTCCGTGTCGTCCTCGTTGTCTTTCCAGGTGATAAGGATCTCATCTCCCCCTTCCACTGGATGCGCTTCAACGCCTGAAGGTATCGCCGGTGCTCTTATGTCTGAGGTCCTAAAAACCTCAATATGGTCAAAGGAGGTATTGACGCTCCTCTCCTCCTGCCATGACCTATCCACAGTTGCGTTCACCGTTATTGTAAAGAGATGTTCGGTCAGGGAGGAATCATCATAGGTAATGTGCGGGATCCACCATGGGCCTGCTGTGCCGTTCTCATCCGTTGGAGGGGAAGTCCCTGAAAAGAGGGCAGTGGCGCGGAAGGTTGAATTATCTAGGCTCAGGAGATACTCCACCCCGGGGGCTGCTACATCGTCGGAGAAGAGGACCTTAAGTCCAATCAGATGGTAGGTGGTAAGGGTGGAGGAGTCTATGTATCCGTAGCCTGAAAAGGTGGTGTTGTAGAAGTGGGCCCGGGAGGAGCGGGAGAGGTAGAAGGTTTCCGAGCTCCCTATGCCCTCAAAGAGCGTTGAGTTGAAGAGGTGAAGTGTAGAGTTCTCCATAAGGAGGGAGACTCCTGAATAAGAGGAGGGCCTGAGAAGAAGGTTTTCGCCGTTGATATCACTGGAATCTATTGTATGGAGGCCCCGTTCAAGGGTTGAGTTGAGAAAGGTCACATTCTGAGATCCAAGAACCCACGTAGAGCCTGGGGAACACCCCACTTCTCTTATAACAGCGTCCGTTGTGCCTGCTATGATCACCTCACCTTTATCCGTCAGGTTGAAGACCCCCCCGCTCTCCCCATAGATATAGTATATGGGCTTGCCGCCGAAGGTGTTCGTCTCTCCGATAGTGTGTCTGAGGAAATCCTGGCCTTCGCCGGTAATTATAATCCCCTCCGAGAGGTTTCCATCTATCCTCAGATAGGAGGCTAAGACCCTCTGCGATTCCTTCAGGAAAAGCCCGGCACCATTGCTCCCTGTTATCTTAACATTGTTTAGATTGAAATCCACGCATCGGAAGAGGTATATCACCTGAGCCCCGTCGGAGAATGCACCGCCGCCCTGAAGATAGGACCTCGTCAAATTGGAAAGCTTAAGGGCCCTACCGGATGTGGAGGTAAAATCAGAATTCGCTGAGTGAAGGCTCCCACCCCCCTCCATAACAAAGCTGTTCTCCCGGGAGGTAAAGTTGCATTGGCTCAGTTCCACCAGGACAGAATCTTCTGAGACAAAGGAGCGGGAGAGAGAGCTTAAGGTGGTGTTCATCATGGTAATGCTTCCAGTGCCTATGGCCCTCAAGGACTCTCTGGAGGTCTCCAGATAGGAATCGTGAATGGAAATGTCACCATTATTTCCCAGTTTGAAAAGGGTACCCCCTGCCCCTACCACCCTCAATCCCCGTGCGTCAATCTGCGTTGTGAGGTTTATTGAGTAGCCCTCTGATCCGTAAATTTCGCAGGAGCGCACAATAAGCTTCCCCCCTCCTGCCGCTCCTGTGTGAAGGGCAGTGGTGCAATTATAATATACCTCTTGGTCGAGTATCGGTCCGTTGCTTCCCCGATAGAACATTCCCACTGAGCAGCGGTAATAGTCATTGTTGTTTAAGGTAAGAGGGGAAGAGGTATCGTTAAGGTAAACACCCCATTGGCAGTCAGAAAAGGTGTTCTGATCAAGTTTGGGAACCCAGTCGCTTTCAAGGAAGACTCCAACGGTTGAGTTGTGAATCTCGTTGCCCCATATTCCCCCACCGGAGGAGGTGTACCCGTGGGCCACCATAATGCCCTCCCCACATAGAGAGATGGTGTTACCGTAGATATTGGCATAGGACCTCTGCAGGTATATTCCATGGCCACTTATGTTCTGAATTGTGTTGCCTGAGATCCTTATGTTCCCACAGGAGAGAGATGTTCTTAAGTCCCCTCCGTGAACCCAAATGCCTTGTTTGCTGTCTTTGATATTTGCGTTCTGGATCGTATGTCCATAACCATACTGGATCTTTATGGCGGCATCGTTCCACGTGCCTCCCGAGTAGGAGTAGGTACCCCCGTTGATGGTCACGGGGGAAGAGGATGTGATAATGAGGGCTGCACCCCTTGTCCCGGGAGGGCCGGGGTCATCGGAGGATGCCGCAAGATGAAAGCTTTCCCCCGGGGCAGCTTTAAGGGTTATTCCACGATAGATGAAAAGTCTCTCATGGTACTCACCTGAGTGCACCACGATTGTAGAGCCCTCCGCCGCTGAATCTATAGCGATCTGAACTGAGGGGAACTCATAACCTTCGCCCACATGTAGCTCCCCCTCTTTCAGCTCCTGATCGCCGTTCTGGGTGAATGCAGTGGTCAGGATAGCAAGAGAAAGCACACTCGCCGCAACAAACACCATCACCTGCGTCCCATGCAAATTCATAATATTACCACCTTTAAAAAAGTCCTAAACCCTTACCTATTGACCCCTTCCTATTTAAACATTTGTATTCTAGAATATCTAGATTTTGCACCTTGTCTTAACATCCCCTATCATTCTTCCTTATAACTTGCATAACTCATATTCTTGCTCTTAACATTCCGATACAAAGATTTAAAACGGGCGAAGTGTACACTACCTCTTATGGTAATGAAAACCCTTATATTGGTGGCATCTGCACTTGTTGTTCTGGGAACGTTTGCCTTCCTTCTAGCACATCAGGGCGGCGATGAGAAGGGGACGCCGAAAGAGAAGGAGATGCAGATTCCTATCAACGTAACCGTCCGCGACATCTTCACTACAGACAGACTAACCTCCCGAATGACTCCCTTAGGCTATCGCTGGCTTATGATCTACATCGAGATGGAGAATCTGGGGGACCTGACACTTACCTTTTTCGATCTATACATTACTTTGGAGACGAACTTGGGGAGTGAGGACATAGTAACTCTGACGGAGTACATCAACAACTCCTTCTTCTTCAATGAGGTGACCCCTGGGGGGAGGGTGGAGGGGTGGGGAGCATTTACACTGCAGTACCATGAAAAGCCCTTCAGGCTCTCTGTGGAAGCAGGGCCGTACAACCGGACCACCGTTGAGGTGGGCCTTCCTGACAACATTGAATTCAGACCTTGGAGGAGCCCAGCTAGAATAGAGATTCTGGGGTGCGGGAGAGAGAACGGAACGGAGAGAGAGAAATATCTGTATATGGACATAAAGGTGACTAATATTGGGGAAAACGTGACACATTTTGAAGCGTGGCACCTCACCCTGAACTGCACATCAGGAACTGTGCTGGATGCAATTGAGGTACCTCAGCCCCCCGACACCACCCTCTATCCCGGGGAGGTTGAATACTACAGGCTTTTCTTCGACATTCCCCCAGGTTCTCCAGACCTTCCCGAAACACTTGTTGACGACCTGGACGGCCTATACATTGTAGTGGACCCGTCCCTTTATCAGGGTCTTATCTAGTTCCACGACAGATACCTCTTGGGGTCCCTCTCAAAGGCCTTCTTGCACCCCGGGGCGCAGAAGTAATAGGTTACGCCTTTATACACGCTCTTGTACTTTGCCCTTTTCGGGTCAACCTCCATTTTACATACAGGATCTATAGCCATTTTTTTCACCTCAGCAGATCTCTTGACTTCAGGAGTGTACCTCTTCAGAAGTAGGGAGAGACTCACAACTGTGAGGGAGCTTAGGGCCATGGCGAGCCCCGCAAGCTCTGGGCGGAAGGTCACACCGAAGAATGGATGAAGGGCACCGGCCGCCACCGGGATCAGGGCGGTGTTGTAGGCGAAGGCCCAAAAGAGGTTCTGCTTAATTTTTGACATGGTCCGTCTGCTGAGCTGTATGGCGGCCACAACGTCGCGCAGGTCATCCTTCATAAGCACTATATCTCCGCTCTCCATGGCTACGTCCGTCCCTCCGCCCAATGCTATTCCCACGTCGGCCCGGGCGAGCGCTGGAGCGTCGTTAATCCCGTCGCCCACGAAAGCCACGACTTCACCGGACCTCTGAAGCCTCTCCACCTCTTCTTCCTTCTGCTGGGGAAGGACCTCGGAAATTACTCTCTCAATCCCGACTTTTGACGCTATGGCTCTTGCGGACCTCTCCCTATCACCGGTTATCATCACCACCTCAAGCCCCATCCCTTTGAGCCACCTGACTGCGTCGTATGCGCTTTCCTTAACACTGTCCTCCAGCGCCAGAAGGCCTAAACACCCCCTGGAGTCTGATACGTAAATGACGCTCTTCCCCTCTCCTTCCAGCCTCCCAGCCTCCACCTGCACGGAATGGGGTATCTCAATCTTCACCTCGTCCATGAACCTCCTGCTGCCCAGCAACACCACCTCCCCATCCACCCTTCCCTTAATACCCTTGCCCCCCACCTCCTCCACGGAGGAGCTCTCTGGTATCTTGACCCCCATCTCATTTGCCTTCGCGATGATGGCCTTTCCCAAGGGGTGGGTGGAGTTTCTGTCAAGGGCTGCGGCCAGCCTGAGGAGCCTTTCTTTGTCATCTCCGAAAAGGTCCGTGACAACAGGTTTGCCCTTGGTCAAGGTTCCAGTCTTGTCAAAAATCACAGTGGTTATCCTCTCGGAGACCTCAAGGGCCTCTCCGTTCTTGATGAGGATCCCAAAGGCCGCTCCCCTGCCTATTCCCACGGTTACAGCAGTTGGGGTTGCCAGGCCCAGGGCGCAGGGGCAGGCCACCACCAGGACGGTTATTAGTGTGGTGAGAGAGTATAGAAGCCCCTCGCCCATCACCACATACCAGAAGAGGAACGAGGAGAGTGCCACAGTGAGGACGGCGGGAATGAAGTAGGTCACAGCCTTATC
>NJDV01000110.1 GCA_002254765.1 Thermoplasmatales archaeon ex4484_36
GGGGGGGAGAAGAAGAGGGTCGCCCTCGCAAGGGCCCTGGTCCTCAGGCCAAAGGCTCTCCTTCTAGACGAACCCACTGCAGGGGTCGACCCCAAAAAAGCTGGAATCATTGAAGAGAGCATACTCGATATGGTGCGGGGGAGGGGTATTACCGTCATATGGGTCACCCATGACGTCTCCCAGGCCCTGCGGGTGGGCGACAGAATAGCTTCCATGAAGAAGGGCAAGGTGATCAAGGTGGGAGAGAGAGACAGATTTCAGTGGGAGGGAGTATATTGAGCGGGATACCCTACACTGCGGAGGAGGCCCTGCTCAGGATGGCTCTGGTAGCCATTTTGATAGTCATAGCAGCGCTTCTTCTGAGACTCAGAAGGGTTGGGATAGAAAAGGAATACCTCTACGCCCTTCTCAAAGGGGGTGCGCAGATCTTCGCTCTCGCCATCTTCCTCACCTATCTTTTCTCCTCCCCTATCTGGTACCTGCTGATATGGATACTTCTTCTAGCAATGATCATCGTTGGAGGGAGGACTTCTGCTAGGAGGGCTTCAGGGCTCCCCCGTGCCGAATCCGTCACCACCCCCAGCATCTTGGCCGGAGCTGTCACGGTGATCACTATCTTGGTGCTCTCCGGGGCAATGCCGCTTACCCCTCAGTTCATAATACCCCTCTCGGGGATGGTCTTCGGAAACTCCATGACCATCTGCTCGCTGACGGTGGAGAGGTTTTTAAGGGAGGTGAGACTGGGACGGGAGAGGATAGAGGCGGCGCTCTGCCTCGGTATCCCTTCCGCTATGGCCATGGAGGAGTTCGGAAAGGAGGCCGTGAAGGCGGCGATTATTCCCACCCTGGACAGACTCAAGACCCTGGGGTTGATATTCATCCCGGGGGCTATGACAGGTCTTATAATGGCTGGGACAGACCCCATTGTGGCGGCGGAGTATCAGATGATCGTATATTTCATGATCACCGGCGGAGGGGTGATAACATCTTTAACCGCCGTTTACCTTATGAGAAAAAGAGTTTTCACGGAGGCTGAGCAACTTGCGGAATGGCTCTGATCTTAAAAGGGAGGCGGAGAAGGAGATAGAGAGGATGGAAGGTGTCTTCGGGTCGATAGAGGGAGAGGAGGGAGAGGTTCTAAGACTGGCAAGGAGCTATTTTGAGGACTCAAAGTACTTTTTTGAAAAAGAGGATTATTTGAAGTCTTTTGAGGCCGCTGTGATCTCATGGGCTTACGTGGACGCCCTCCTCCACTTCGGAAAGGTCAGAATACCCAAGGAGCTCCTTAAATATTTCACGGTGGAAGGATAGGCCACATACGCCGTCACAGGAGGTTCTTCGCAACCTGGCTCTGCACTCTCCCGCAATAGATGCACCTTATCTTCAAAGGGTCCCTAGAAACCACTTTGAGCAGAGGTTCTCTTTGGTTGGAAATGCAGTTAGGGTTCTCACACCTTACTATTCCCTCAAGTATATCCGGGATCTCCACTCTGTATTTGTTAACCACACTGTAATCCCTCTATTTTCACCACGTCCTTAAGCCCCTCCTTTTTGCTCAGAACGTTCATAGCTACCGAGACGGTATAACCCTCCTCCCCTGTTATACCAAGTATCCTGAGGACCTTAAGGGCTGATCCCGCTGTTATGTGGTCTATGACAGTCCCGTCCTTGATTGGGGTTATCTTTCCTTACAACCTTCAAGCCCCTCCTTGGTTATCCTATAGGACCCAGCTACCTTGCGGTACTCCTCCTCATCCGGAAACCTCTCCCTCTGAATCCTTGTCACGTAGAGGACGTCCGCCTCCTCCACCCCCCTCTCAAGGCTCTCCGTTATCTCATACTTCCCCCCTAACGCTTCTATCTCCTCTAGGATGTAGGAAGGCATCTGAATCAGCTCCGGGGCTACCATTATCATCTTCGCTCCCAGCCTCGCTAGCGCCAGTGAAAGGGAGTGGACGGTCCTTCCGTACCTCAGGTCCCCAACCAGTGCCACGGTCTTACCGCGAATTTCTCCCAGTTCCTTACGAATGGTGAAGAGGTCAAGGAGGGTCTGCGTGGGGTGCTGTCCCGCCCCATCACCGCCGTTGATAACTGGCTTTGAACAGAAGTGGGCAGCTAGTGCTGCTGCACCCTCATTTGGATGCCTCAAGACCACCACGTCAGAGTAGCCCTCCGCCATGCGGATGGTGTCCGCTAGCGTCTCCCCCTTCTTAAGAGACGTTCCGAACATGGATGCAAGGACCTTTCCGTAGAGAAGGTCGGAGGTCTCCTCCCCCCGGGCCACGGGGACCATTCTCTCCGCCACATCCAGTATCTTATAGATCTCATCCTCCTTCAAATCCTCAATCCTGATTATGTCCCTGCCCTTAAAACTCATGTCTAACCCCAGGGGAGAAGAAAGGGGGGAGAAGATATAACCTTAACGATTGGGACGGGTCCGGGGCTTTTGCAATGGAATTACAAACGCTTTATACGATCCTTTGCGATGTTATTGCAAACCGTTTATATATCCATTCCCTAAGCTATTTCAGTTCTATTGTTCCGGCAGTATCCCCAGCTTCTTCTCCAGCTCGGCTATCCTCAGTCTAGTCTTCAGCACGGTGTCGGGATTCAGGGAGATGGAGTCTATGCCCTCCCTCACGAGGAATTCGGCAAATTCAGGGTAATCAGAGGGAGCCTGCCCGCAGATGCCTATCTTCCTCCCCCTTCTCTTGGCCACCTTTATAACCTGCGAGACAAGCCTCTTCACGGCGGGCTCATTCTCATTGTAGAGGTGGGCCACCAGCTCCGAGTCCCTGTCTAGGCCTAAAGCGAGCTGGGTCAGGTCGTTAGAACCTATGGAGAAGCCGTCAAATATATCAGCGAACTCCTCAGCGGCTATAACATTGGACGGTATCTCAGCCATCACATAGAATTCGAGGCCACCCTCTCCCTGCCTCAGGCCGAACTCTTCCGCCACTTTGATCACCCTGCAACCCTCCTCCGGTGTCCTGCAGAAGGGGACCATTACCTTCACGTTCTTAAGGCCCATCTCATCCCTCACCTTTTTAATGGCCTTGCACTCCAGCCCGAAGGCCTCTTTGAATGTGGGGTCGTAGTAGCGGGAGGCACCTCTCCAGCCTATCATGGGGTTATGTTCGTGGGGCTCGTAGAGGAACCCTCCCAGAAGATTGGCGTACTCGTTAGTCTTGAAGTCGGAGAACCTCACTATTACGTCATTGGGCCAGAAGCCCGCAGCGATCCTCGCTATTCCCTGAGCCAGCTTGTCCACAAAGAACTGAGCCTTGTCCTCATACCCCGCTGTCCTCTTCTCAATCTCCTCCACAAGCTCCTCAAGCTTCTTGATCTCTTCCTCCAGCCCGTATGAGTAGTTCATCTCCTTCAGTCTCTCCAGGTCTTTTTTTATCCTCTCAAAGTTAAGGAGGGCATTGGGGTGTATTCCGATGTGGGAGTTTATTATGAACTCCTCCCGGGCAAGACCAACACCGTCGTTGGGTATCTGGCCCTGCACGAAGGCGTTCTCTGGAATCCCCGCATTCATCATTATCTTTGTGCGGGTCCGGGGTATCTTCTCCACGTCTATCTTCTCAACTCTGTACCTGAGAAGCCCTCGATAGACCCTCCCTACTTCCCCCTCAGCACAGCTCACCGTCACGTCCTCTCCGGTGGTCAGTACCTTGGTGGCATTCATGGCCCCCACAATGGCGGGAATTCCAAGCTCCCTTGAGATTATGGCAGCGTGGCAGGTTCTTCCGCCCTGATCCGTCACTATTGCGGAGGCTATTTTCATTATAGGTTCCCAGTCGGGGTCGGTCATTGTAGTCACCAGCACCTCCCCGGGCCTGAAGTCGCCAATCCTGTCCACGGATTCGATGACGTGTACCTTCCCTTGGCCGATCTTGTCCCCCACCGCCTTCCCCTCCACGAGAACATCTCCCCTCTCCTCCAGTATGAAAGTCTCTATCTCTATGATCGTCCCCCATTTGGCCAGGGTGAGTATCTCATCATCTGTGAGGACGTAACTGCTTCTCTCCTCCTCCGTGGTGGGTACGTTCTTAACGGGCTCCTGGGGGTCGTCAGAGTATATCATCTTGTACTGCTTCTCTCCCAGGTTTTTTCCTATGATGGGACGGTAGCCCTCCTTTAAAGTGGGCTTGAAGACGTAGAACTCGTCCGGGTTCACCTTTCCTTGAACTACGTTCTCGCCCAGGCCCCATGCGCCGTTTATTAGGACAACGTCCTTGAATCCACTCTCTGTATCTATTGTGAACATCACCCCTGAGGAGGCTGCATCGGAGCGAACCATCTTCTGAACCGCTATGGAGAGGTAAACGCTGAAGTGGTCAAAGCCCTTGTCAACCCTGTAGGAGATAGCTCTGTCTGTGAAGAGGGATGCAAAGCACTTCTTCACAGCCTCAAGGAGCGCTTCCTCGCCCCTGATGTTGAGATAAGTCTCCTGCTGGCCTGCGAAGGATGCGTCGGGGAGGTCCTCAGCAGTGGCTGAGGAGCGAACCGCCACGTCCACGTTCTCCGCCCCGTACTTCTCCGAAAGCCTCCGGTAACTCTCAACGATCTCCCTCTTCAGCTCCTCTGGAAGCTCGGAGGAGCGGATCAGCTCCCTCACACGCCTGCCCCTCTCCTTCAGATTGTGTATGTCCCCTGTGTCGAGGTCCTTCAGCACCTCGCGGATCTCGTCCTCTACTCCAGCCTTCTTCAGAAGATACTGGTACGCGTAGGCGGTTATTGCAAAACCGTAAGGAACCTGAACACCCTTCTCCGTAAGCTTTCTGTACATCTCCCCTAGGGAGGCGTTCTTTCCCCCCACCAATGGGACATCTTCAATACCTATTTCGTCAAACCACAGGATGAATTTCTTCTTTCTGCTTTCGCCGCTCATGATATCACCTTTCAGCATGTTTTTAAAGGAGAATGTGAGTATCTCAAAAATGGTTCAGATATAAAAACGGTGCGATGGTGATAGCGTGGTCAGGGAAATCCTGGTGGGATGCTGCGGCTTCCCTGTGAAGAGGGAGAGATACTTCGAGGTACTAAGAGGCGTTGAACTTCAAAACACTTTCTACAGGCTGGTGAAGGAGGAGTCTTTAAAAAAGTTGAGGGAGAGCGCTCCGGGGGCTTTCATCTCTATTAAAGCCCCCATGGGAATCACACACCGCTGGCCCTCCCCTGTCTACAGAAGGGCAGGCTATGGGAAGGACTCCTCCTACCTCTCTCAGTTGGGGGCCTTTAGGGAGACTGAGGCGGTGCGCTCCCTCACAGAGACCCTCATTAAGTGGCTAGAGGTAGCAGGAGCGAGGGCAGTGCTCTTTCAGACCCCTGCCTCGTTCAAACAGACGGAGGAAAACCTCTCCCGAGCGGTTGAGTACTTCCGGAGGTTCCGGGAGAGGTTGAGGGAGAGGGGGCTTAAGGTGATCGTAGCGTGGGAGCCCCGGGGGTGGACCCCCCTCTTCTGGGACCTCCTTGATGCCCTAGGGGTAGTTCTAGCGGGGGA
>NJDV01000029.1 GCA_002254765.1 Thermoplasmatales archaeon ex4484_36
CCCTTCAGGAGATAGGGGCGGAGGTGGTGAAGTTCACCTTCACCGATACAGGGCTTGAGACCTGGGTGGTAGATTGAGCCATACGGCGGAGGAGGGGGGTGAGACTCCCCTTCTTACCCCAAGGGGGATGAGGTGCCTCTCGGCAGCGCTTCTTATCATATTTCTCTTAATCACAGCTGGTGTCCTCCTTCTGCCCGGGATCTTCTGGGACCGCTTTATTTATCCCTACCTCTGGGGACCAGTGCTGGCTGATGCGGGCCTCCCGCAGTGGCAGGATACAACCCTGTGAACACGCTCTTCTACGGCGCTCTCCTCCTTGTTTCCCTCATCCACATACACTTTATTTTCGTCAAGCTGGGAATCAAAATGGGGAACGAGTTCTTTCTGGCCATCTCCCCTGTTCTTCTGGCCGGGCCGCTCCTGAGGGTGCTTGAGGATGCCGGCTTCTTCAGAGCTCCGGCCTCCTACCTTTTCATCTCTCCTCTCATCTACGTCTATCTGGGCTTGATGACGCTTCTTGCAGCGTCCCTGTCAAAAGCTCTTTTAGACACCTCCTACAGGTGGCGAATGTATCTCTCCGCAGTCCCGGCGCTGATAACTCCCGCTCTGTTTCTTATCTTCTCCATTAAGGGGGTGCTCCTCGCCCCCCCGTGGCCCTTTGCTCTGCTTATGGCGGCAGTGGCCATATCTCCCTTCCTGGGGCGGAAGATCCTCACGCACTCTTGAAGTTTTTCAAAGTGCGCTTCTCCGGGAGAGCCCCTCATCCCACAGGGATAAATACCGCCATAATCTTCGGCCAGGCGCTGGACGCCCTGGCTACCGCGTGGGCTGTGGAGCGTCTAGGATATACCGAAAAGCACGTCCTACCCCGCCTGCTCTTCTCCTCAACAGGTACGGCTTTTTCCATGGTACCCCTGAAGGTCTTTCTTGTAGTGGTTGTATTATACTTTTTAGACGTGCGTATGAGGGTGGAAGGGGAAAGATATCCCACCCTCCTCTCCATAATAAGGCTCTCCATTCTCGTTCTGGGGATAGGACCGGGCTTAAGGGACGTTTTGAGAGCCTCTGTAGGGTTGTGAGAGGCCCTAAATTTATATGTGGGTAAGGCAATCACAGTTCAATGGAAGATATAGACCTCTTCGGGATAACCAGGGAGGAGCTAAGAAGGGAGATGGCCTCCCTTGTGGCCGATCTCAAAATATTCGGTCTTACCGAGTACGAGACTAGGGCATACCTCGCCCTCCTTGTCCAGGGGGCAAGCGATGCCGAGTCTGTTGCCAAGCTCGCATCCCTCCCCCGTACCTCCTCCTACAAGGCGCTGGAGGGTCTGGTGCAAAAGGGCTGGGCCATGGCTACCGAGGGCAGACCCCGGATCTTTCGCCCTGAGCCCCCAGAAATCCTGCAGGAAATCTACAGCGAAAAGATAAACTCCATCTTTGACCGGTTGAGTACCCTCTCCGAGATGGTGGCGGAGAAAGGGAATCCCCAGCTTATCTTCACAATAACAGGAGAAGAGAAGGTTCTCAAGAAGATAGCGGAGCTGATAAAGGGTGCACAGAAGGAGGTCTGGATTTCCACCCCCTCCCTCCTCCTCCTGAAAAAGAAGATGAGGAGGCTTATAAAACAGGCGGAAAGCAGAGGGGTTAGGATAGTTGTCATAACCTCCCCTGGACAGGGGGAGATCCCCGGGGCAGAGGTGCACTACCGTGAGGGGCTCCTCGCCACAGACATAATAGCCGATGGGGATGTGGCCCTCATAGCTGCATCTGATTTTTCTGCCTGCGGTTACACGGACAACCCACTTCTCTCCCAGCATCTGGTGAGGTTCCTCCAGATGATGCTGGGGAGTGGAGGTGAGGAATAATATGACTATGCCTGAGCCTGCGGAGGAAGCCGATGGGGCGCTGGAGGGGGGTCCCCGGGAGATCTTAAGCGCTGTCAATCTTTGGAAGAGCTACGGTGAGGTGGAAGCCCTCCGCGGACTGACGTTCACTTTCAAGGGGGGTGTTATGGGACTTCTCGGACCCAATGGGGCTGGGAAGAGCACCTTCATCAAAATCGCCTTAGGTCTTCTGAAGGCGGATGAGGGATCCGTGAAAATTCTGGGTAGGGATGTGAGTGACTTCAATAGAGATGTGAAGGGACAGGTGGGCTACATGCCGGAGGGCGAGTGCCTTCCGGAAGCCCTAACCGGCCTTCAATTTGTCTATCATATGGGTGTATTATCGGGGCTCCCCCCCAAAGAGGCCTTTCAGAGGGCCCACGCAGTGATGGAATTCGTGGGCATGGGAGAGCAGAGGTACAGGAAGATATCTTCCTATTCCCTTGGCCTTAAACAGAGGATAAAGCTGGCCCAGGCTATAGTCCACGACCCCATCCTCCTATTCCTTGACGAACCCACCTCGGGACTGGACCCCTTTGGGAGGGAGGAGATGCTCTCCCTCATAGAAGAGCTCAAATCGGCCGGAAAGAGCATTGTTCTCTCCACCCACATCCTCAGGGACGTTGAGAGGGTGGCTGAGGAGGTGGTGGTTCTCAACCGAGGAGTTAAACTTATCCAGAAGAACATGAAGGAGGTAATGAAGAGCGGGGGCTGGGTGGAGGTTACGGTGGTAGGAGGGACTAGAGAGTTTGTGGAGATGCTGAAGAAGATGGGAATAGAATGCGAGGTCACAGGCTCCAAGATACGTATGGAGCCTCCAAAAGAGGGAGGACTCTTCCGCCTTATGGAGGTGGCCGAGGAGGCGGGTGTTGTAGTGAGATCTGTAAGGGGCGGGATCAAGGACCTGACGGACCTTTTCTCCGAACTGATGGAGGAGGGGGGTGGGACGGGATGAGGCTTGATAAGCGGGGCTACGTACCATACAGCGGACCCAGGCTATCCATTCTCAAAAGAGATCTGACCTACCTCTTTCTCGAAGTCAAGAACATGCTGCTTAAAAAGAGGAGTATTGTGGTTCTAGTTTTCATACTTTTTCTCATGAGCTTCCCTGTTATAACATCGCTCACAATTGGAGAATTCATGTTTGCAGGAATGAAGCAGGAAGAGGTGAACCAAGCCATCCTCTCCCAGTATGTTGAATTTTCCTTCATCATACTCTTTCTGGGACTTGTCCTCTCCGCTATAACGGTGGCCCCGAGGATATCGGAGGAGGTGAAGGGGGGCCCCCTCCCACTTATACTTTCCAGACCGATAACCCGGGATGAGTACTTCCTCCTGAAGTTCTCCTCATCTTTCCTTTATATGTTCACCCTGATATGTGTCCCTCCCCTGCTCTCGGTCCTGCTTTTCATGGGCTCCCTTCCCCCCTCCGTTCATTTCAGCGCCCTTTACGTATTATCCCGCGTTTTGGCTATATACTTAATCTACGCCTTCTTTTTAACAGCTCTTGGTCTCTTCTCCTCGTCCTTAATGGGGTCCCCCACCTCAGCCAGCCTTTTCACTTTCTTTCTTCCCTGGATCACGGAGTTCGTTGGGGGTATATTGAGGGCCACCCTGGATCTGCCGCAAAAATACACTTTGATCTCTTTGATCAGCGGAACCCTTTTGAGGTCCTCCAGCGGATTCGTCGAAAACCTGAAGGGGTCCTCTCTTACCCTGTGGCATCAGGCCCTCGCCTTGGCAATACTTCTTCCCGTGCTGATGCTCTTCACGGCCTACACCGTCGTGAAGGAGAGGCAGGAGGTGTGAGAATGGGCGAGGTAACCCTCGAGGCGGAGAGGCTCACCAAGTGGTACGGCAACATCATAGGAATCAATGACGTCAATATGAGGATTGGGGGTGGAATCCACGGTCTTCTGGGGGTTAATGGATCGGGTAAAAGCACTCTGATCAAGATAATAACCGGCATGATGAGACAGAGCAAGGGAAGCATAAGAGTTCTGGGGGAGGAGCCCTGGGACAACCCCCGCCTCCGAAGAAGAATTGGCTACTGCCCCGAGGGGCCGTCGATGTATGATGAGCTCACTGGGGAGGAGTTTCTACTGAGAAAGGCGCTCTACCACGGGCTTTCAATGAGCGAGGCCTTGGCGGAGGTGAAGAGGATCGCCGAAGAAGTTGAACTCACTGACTTCGTTGCAAGGAAATTGAAAGGATACTCCCGGGGAATGCGACAGCGGCTCAAATTCGCCAACGCCCTCCTGCTGGATCCAGAACTGCTAGTGCTCGACGAGCCGCTCAACGGCACGGACCCCTTTGCCAGGCTGAGGATGATGGAGGTCATCAGGGAGAGAGCTAGGGGGGGCGCTCACGTTCTCTTTTCATCTCACATTCTCTTCGAGGTGGAGGAGCTGACTGAGAACGTGATCGTGCTTCATAAGGGTACCCTGCTTGCTGAGGGCCGGATCTGGGAGATAAGGGCACTGATGGACAAGGTTCCACTTAAGATCTTCTTTAGAACCGACCAGCCCTATGAGCTGTCAGAAGCTCTATTGGCCTTCCAGGAGGTGGAGGGGATATTCAAGCACCCCTCGGGAGTTGTCGCCCACGTCCGGAGACCTCTTGAGTTCTACCCAAAATTCCAGAGATACATATTGGAGGAGAGGCCGGACTCTACCAGAGGGAGGTAGATGGAGGAACGGTCCCATATATGCTGGAGGTCCCCCTGAAGAGATATCAAATACACTTCTCAAGGTATATAAGTACGGTGATGTTCCAGATGACCTTTGTGGTCCCCTCGCTTCTAATATCTCACCTAGCTCTGCTTAAGTGGTGGGGCGACAAGATCGGGGAGGGCGGTGGATTGCCCCTTCTTCTGATCATGACTATTGGTGGTATCTTCGCATATACCGCCATCTTCACACTCCTCTCCCTCACCATCCCTAAACCGCTTCTTGTATCCTTCATGTACGGCCTGTTCTGGGAATACCTGGTGGGAATTTCCACTTTAAGAATGAAGTCGCTTACAGTGATGTATTATCTTAAGTCTCTAACCATACGCTCCATTATGAAAGGGGGGACCTACATCGGTGGGGAGAAGTTGGCGGGGGCCGCTGACTCCTCCTATGCACTCATCTTAGCATCGGTGGTTTTTCTCCTCCTAGGGGCCATTGTGCTAAGCGTGAAGAACTTCGAGAAGATCTAGGAGAGAAGAGAGGCCCCCATTATTATTATGGTGACCAGAAAGATTATGCAGAGTATTACAAAAAGGTGTACGTGAGGCCCCATCCGCGGATCGTCCATAGCACCTCTTAGTCCCTTCTCCCTTATAGTTTTCAAGATCTCACCGATGTTGAAAGAGGGAGGCACGAGGTCATCGGTGTTTCTCTGTTGCATGGGCAGTGATAAGCCCCCCCCTTAATTATGTTTTACGCTCCCATCAGGTCGTAGAGGTGCACCCTCTCATGTGCTTTCTTCTCTAAAAACACCCCCTCCCTTAAGAAATGCTTCCGGAGGCGTGCCCTGCCAGTGGACGACGGATCGGGGTGAAAATAATTTATATATCCCCTATCTTTTCCCTAACCCGCCCGCCCCGGTGGTGTAGCGGCCTATCATCCGGGCCTGTCGAGCCCGGGACCCGAGTTCAAATCTCGGCCGGGGCGCTGTTCAGATGGACAACATTGCTAGGACAGGATTTGCGCTGGTTGTGGTGGGGGCAATCCTCATCTATCTTAAGTGGAAGGGTTTCAAGCTTACTGCATAGTGTGGAGGCCTATTCTCGCTCAAGGTCCTCTTTAATTATGTAGCTTCTCTCCTCCTCTTCTCTCAGCCTGTCCAGAAATCCTTCTATCCTCTTAAGCTGCTCTTTAATCTGTCTGTGATAGTCCTCAGGATCTATTTTTTTATTCTCAAACAGATAATTCAGCCCCTCAGCCACCATAAGCGGGTTCCTTATCTTATCCGCTATCTTCTCAAACCTCACCAGGTTTTCCTTCAGCTGTCTATATGCGATCTTCAATCTTCTTTGGTCTTCTATGTCCCTGATAGCGAATGCCAGATCGTTTGCCATCGCCTGCAGGATTTCGATATCCTCTCCACCCGGCTCATCCACGCCCTCCATGAAGAGGGCAAGCAGCCCGACGACCTCTCCGCTGTGAAGCATTGGAAGAAGTAGCTCGCAACCCTTTCCGTAGTTCCAGAACCGTTGAAAATGCGGGCACGGCTCTGGCATTAAACGATTTACAACCACCATCTTGCGAGCATCCAATACACTACTTATATGGGGACAGATATGCTCCAACCCCTTCTCCCAAACATCGCCAAACAAATCATTTAAAACGTCCGAAGGGTGGGCTGCCATAAGCTTCCATTCACCCCTCTCCTTCACTCCTATCCAGAGACACCTGATTATATCCCCATCGGATAGGGATTTCACCACGCTCTGACAGAGGTCTTTCTCATCTTCAGCTTTAAGGAGGAGCTTGCTCACCCTGTTAACGCTTTGCAGGACATTTTTCATCACAATCCTGTCGGTGATATTCCTAAAGATAAAAATCACGTTTTTACCGGCAGGCGCCCCCTTGGCCTCATAATACCTCCAGATTCCTTTAAACTTGAATCTGTAAATGAACGACTCCTCCTTCCCAGTCTGGACTTCCTCCACCGCTTTTTGGAGGAAATCAAAGAAATCGGGAGGAAGTGAAGAGGCTCTCTGCTCGGAGTCCTTCTCTTTCAAAGCGTAGAGAGGGTCATCTATCGGGGCGCTGATATCCACCACTTCCCCTTCGGGGCTCACTTCCAAGAAGATATCGGGCATTGTGCTTATGGTGGCTTGCAATTTGTTTTTGAATATCTCAAGCCGATCTCGAAGCTCCATCTTCTCCGATATGTCAAAAAATATGATGGCGCCTATTATTTTGTCCTCTTCCCTCCATGTTGAAAAGGAGAAGGTAGCCCATCCAATCCCACCGCTTTTCTTTTTATACTTGAGGATCTGGGAGGCGCTCATCTCCTCTTTCTCAATGTATTTCAAGACGGCTTCAACTTTCACCCTCTCCTCCGGGGGAAAGAGAATGAGGGGACTCAATCCTTGCAGCTCCTCTGCGGAGTAACCCATATGCGTCTCTACGTAGGGATTTGCAAAGGAGACCCTTCCATTCTCGAGGTATAATATTCCCACCACGGAAGAGGATTCAGCTATTCTGTAATAGGTTCTGAGTTCATCTCCCCCCTCCTCCAGACCGGCAGGTGTTGGGGTCGTGTTCAGATATATGATGTGTGCTTTTCTGCCGCCCACCTTAACCCTCCTCGCCCAGAGGGGGTGGGTCACCACCCCGCTATCCTTGACCGCCTTTACATACATGCTCCCTCTTCCCGCTTCCCTCTTCTCCAGAAAGTCTAGTATTCTCTCCCCCTCACCACTGACCAGAAGCGGAAGTCCAGAGAGGTCATAGGCTGTGGGGTCCGCCCACTCATTCCCGATGTACGTTTTGCAGAACTCCTTTGAGGCGGCTAGAATTCTTCCGTCATCTGCCACCACTGCTGCGGGCCCGGGAAAGAGATTAAGCCACTTAGTGAGATTGCTCATGACCTCACCCCTTCAGATGGAAATTAACCCTCTTTACAAGTTCCACGGCAGATATTGGCTTTGTAATAACATCAATAGCCCCAGCTTTAAGTGCTCTTTTCACCTTATCCCCCTTCAGCGCAGTCAGAAGAATGATCCTGGCATGAGGGTCTCTCTCCAGTATCTTCTCGCACGCTACATCGCCGTCCACGGATATGAGAGAGAGGTCCATTAGAACGAGGTCTGGTTTGTATTTGAAGTAGGCCTCTATGGCCTCGTACCCATCTCCAGCCAGGAAGACCCGGAAACCGAAGTCCTCAAGGATTGTTTTGAAGATCTCTGTTATCTCTGGCTGGTCGTCAACAAGCAGTATGGAAGCCTCGTTGTTTTGCCGGTCTCTTTCCATCAGAACTTCTCAATCCTTTTATTGCATAAGATTTTTTTGATAAAAATTATCATTGGAAATAAAAAGGTGATAGGGCGTTGAAGGACACGGAAAAGGTTTTTGACAGGATTGCAGAAGCCTTTGGGAAGGCGAGGAGGCGTCCCTGGCCGGATACTATGCGCTTCCTTGAGAGGTTTGGAGAGGGGGTAGAGGTGGGTATGGACCTTGGTTGTGGTGCGGGGAGGAACATAAAACCCCTTCTGAAGATCGCCCGCAGAGTCTATGCCGTGGACGTCTCAGAGAAGATGATCGAGGAGGCCAGGAGGGCCACCTTGGAGGGGGATGGGGGGAGGGTGACCTTTCTGAAAGCGGATGTGAGGGACCTGCCAATAGGCGATGGAGAAGTACAGGTGGCCCTTATGGTAGCAGTCCTACACCACATATCACCTAGAGAAGAGAGGCTGAAGGCTTTAGAAGAGCTCCGTCGGGTACTCTCCCCGGGGGGTGAGGCAGAGATCATGGTATGGTGGAGGGGGGCGGAGAGGTTCAAAAAGAGTGATATAAGGTGGGAAGGGGCTGAGGAGGGTGATTGTATACTTCTTTGGAGGTGGGGGGTTGTGAAGCCCGTTGAGAGATTCTATCACCTCTACACACCCCGGGAGCTGGAGAAGGATTTAAAGGAGACGGGCTTTGAGGTGCTTAGACTTGAGGTTGAAGGTGAAAACGTGGTGGCCTGGGTGAGGAAGCCTACCTCAGGAGGACCTCGGAGCCGCAGTGGGGGCACCTCACTTTAACTGGCCTCTTCTCCACTGTCACCTTCATCTTTCCGCCGCAATGTGGACAATTGACGATATTCCCACCCCTCTTCTCTGCCTCCCCCTCCAGTTTTTTCTCACCCTCTTCCGCCTCGCCTTCCATCCCGCCTTTAAGCTTTCTTGCACCCCTCTCATCTACCCCCGGGGCGAACTCGGCACCGCAGTTGGGGCAGAACTTCCAGGTGAGGGGAACGCGTATGTTGGGACCGCAGATGGGACAAAATGAATCCTCCTCGGGAGGAGAGACCTTACTCCGTTTTCTCTCCTCTATAAGCCTAAGGAGAAGGTCATCTGTGGGCGGGGAGGGGAAGCGGAGGGCAGCGTACCCCAGAACTCCCACCACCCCAAGCAGAGAGCCTCCTATGAGAAAGAGGTTTTTCATTCCCTCTCGGGTCCACTTTGGATTGAGCAGGCTCCCTCCGTGCACCTGAAGGAGGATCATAATGAGTCCCAGAGCGAAAAGCCCGAAGAAGAAGGCCGATGAGGCACTGCCCTTCTCCCCCAGGATTCTGGCCAGGAGGGCAAGCACCACACCGGAGGCTATAAGGATGTAAAGAGAGAACTGCACTATCTGAAGTTGAAGCAGCGTCATAGGGGGTGAGTCGAAGATGTGGGAGAAGTTCATGTCTTTGGTGGTGACATACAGGATGGCCATAAACATTACGAGGAAATAGTGCCAGAGTATCTTTCCAACGGTATTTAAAATCGCCATCTGATCACCCAGTAGTGTAGGAGATTGCTTCAATCCTTAAAAATATAATTGAAAAACTAGCCTTGGGGAGAAAGCTGAGATATGGATTTTGTAAATCTTCTCAGGGCCTTCTTTCCCTTATTGAAGCATCTCAAGAAGAGGGGCAGCAGCCTCCTCAATGTGGCCTCGTCCACGAAAAGCTCTCCGCCATGCCCGAGGGGGAGATCCATTCTGCTGGGGGTGAGCAGCTCTACCACCGCAGAGAACTCTCTCGCGGTGCCCTTCGAATCGAGTTTCACGGACCTTATGGATGAGTATTTGAACCCGCACTCCCTCGCCAGGTTGACCAGCTCCACACCATCCTGAAGGGTTCTGCACCTCACATGGAAGATGGGGGATTGACACTGAAGGATGAGGTAACCTCTCCCCCGCCACCCTCTCACCCTCTCCAGGATCGCCTCCTCCCCAGGCCAGCTGTGGAACTTGGCCACCCAGTTGGACCCCTCTTTCCGCCCCAGGTCCTCAACCTCAATAAGCTGAATCCTACCGGAGCATGACGATGTGGTCACGTATCGCGGTGAGGAGTTCAAAGCTTCAAGAACTGGAATTGCATCGTTATCCACCCTCCCCTCCGTTAGGGCCTTCTTCAGCTCCTCAAGAGCCCTCTTCCGGTATGGATTCTTTTCATCCATGGTGCCCTTTTTATATTGAAAAGATATATAAAGGCCCCGGGAGTAGCCGTGTTGCCAGAGCAGTATATGAGGGAGAGATTCCTCAGACAGATTATACTGAAAGGTGTGGGGGAGGGGGGACAAGAGAAGCTATTCTCATCCAAGGTCCTTGTGGTAGGAGCCGGGGCCACCGGATGTGCTCAGGCGGAGGTCCTCGCCAGGATGGGGGTGGGAGAGATACGCATAGTGGACCCAGACACGGTGGAGGAGAGCAACCTCCACAGGCAGTTCTGCTACAGTGATGAGGACCTGGGGGCCTTCAAAGTGGAGAGGGCTTTAAAGAGGCTTGAAAAAATCCACCCCCACATCAAGGTCCTCGGGGCCTTGGGAAGAATTGAGGAGGTCTGGAGGGATGTAGCCCCGGGGGTTGACATAATACTTGACGGAACTGATTGTATGAGCGCCAGGGAGTTCATAAACGAGGTCTCCGTCCACCTCTCCATACCGTGGATATTCACGGGGGTGGCCGGTTCCTTCGGCCAGAGCGTTCTCCTCTCCCCGGATGGACCCTGCCTCAGGTGCTTCATGGAGGAGAGCATCACCCCCCTTACCTGCGACACGGAGGGGGTCTATCCCACTGCCGCTGTAGCCCTCTCAATGGTGGCCGCCCACACAGCGGTGAAGTACCTCCTGGGGAGGGGCAAAGAGGAGCTGGGGGTGATGAAGGTCCTTGATATGGAGCACTGGACGTTGAGCAGGGTGAAGATAAATCCCTGGAGGGAGTGTTCGTTACACGCGAAGAGGAGGTTCCGGAGGATCTCCTCCTTTAAGGGCGATGATATAAATATTGAGGGGGGATAGGGATGGTCATGCCCGCGGAGGATGAAGACCGGCCCAGGGTTCTGCTTGGAGCCCCGACCTACAAGCCCCGGGCGGGGGGTTCTACAACGTATTTCTCAACACTTGTTGATAAGCTTAAAGGCAAGGTGGAATTCTTAGTATATTCCACCGTCCACCCTGAGGCCCCCCGGGAGGAGGAAAAGGACGGTGTTAAGATTTACCGCATTCAACCATTCCTTATTGACAGCCCAAAACTAATACGATATTTGATTCTTCCACCAGTCACCTGGATTCAGCTTAAAAGATTATGGAAGAAGCATGGACCTTTCATAATTCACGCTCATTCTGCTGGCCTTTATGGGTATATTATAAGCCTCTTTACGTCTGCCTATAAAATCCCTATGGTGAAGGACATTCAGGACCTTAGTGATCCCCCATGGTCCGCAAAAGCGGGTAACGTGAGGATGTATATTGGAACCGGAAATGCAGTTGAGCAAAAGCTTCTTGAGTTGGGGATAGAACGAGAAAGGATGATAATACACCCCGCACTAAATCCCCCCCAATTAGAGGATATTGCGAAAACCATAAAGCAAAAGGTGATTAGTGACCATATTAGGGTTCTGTTTGTAGCAGCTTTGAGACCTTATAAAGCCCCAGACGTTGTTCTAAAAGCGTTTAAAATTATTGAAGAGCATTCTGAGGAAAAGTGGTGTAAAAGATTTATCAAAAAAAATGGCCTAAAGAATGTTAAAATGCACGGAACTTTTAAAGAATACCGGAAAGTACTGGAATACATTGCTAATGCAGATATCATCATTCTTCCATCGCGGCTAATGCAGATATCATCATTCTTCCATCGCGGTTAGGTGGGGAGTCATGGGGACGGGTGATATGTGAAGGTTTTGCATTTGAAAAACCTGCAATTGCGACTAATATTCCAGCCATAAAAAATGTCATACGGGACGGATATAACGGCATTTTGATTGATGTGGATGATCCCCAGGCACTAGCACGAGAGATAATACGCTTGGCGGATAATCCACAACTGAGGAGGGAGTTAGGCAGAAATGGGAAAAAATGGCTTGCTACATTACCAACATGGGATGACATTGCAGAGGACATATACAGGGTCTATCTTGATTTGTGGACTGAAGTAAAGAAAAATTGGAGAAAATAAGTTCTTTTAGGAAAAGCTCAGTCATCTCTCTTTTTTGATCTGAAACTTTTAAGGTAAACCTTATTGCAGGACTTAGCCAATGAGCAGAATAGACTAAGCTTGCTCCTCTCACAGCCACTCTTAACCTCCTCAACAACCCCCATCTCCTCAAGGATGAGAAGGGCATCCCTGACGCTCTCCGTTTCGACCCCCAATTCTCGTGCTAGGGTTGAGGACGTCGTAGGCTCTTTCTCTAGAGGCCAATGATTTCTCTGACCATCTATCCTTTAACCTTCTTTCTATATCTAAAGGTCAACCAGAGGGGGTCGGGATATATACAGCGTTTATTCGGAACTATGGAAGGCACTAAAAAGGGGGGAGTGGCCCAGAAAGCCGCCTCGCTGAGCCCCTTCAGTCTCCCCTCTTCAGCCTGAAGCTTTTCATGGTGATCTCCTTGCAGGAGCCGGCAAGGGGGCAGAGGAAACACTTCTCGCTCTTTTCACACCCCTCTCCCTCCTCAATAATGATTCCCTCTCTCACCATTATCAGGATGGCGTCCCTAACCAGATGTCTGCGTCCCACGCATTATAAGTCTCTCCTGTGATAAGCGAGTCCAGAGCATCCGCCCCTATGGAGAGCATCTGCACTGTACCCACGATTGCTGAGAGGATCAGGGCTGCTAGAAGATAAGAGAGCCCCTCAAGGTCGTCATGCAGCAGGCGGGGGACCGAATAGAGGTAAAGGGAGGATATAAGGAGCATAATCAGAGAGAGTGCTACGCCTCCCCGGGGGAGGAGGGGGTGCTGGGGAGTGTCTAGATGGCCAGAGAGCAGAGAGATGACGCCGTAGATGGCGTAGATAATGCCCAGGGCAAGGGATGAGGCCGCAAGGGATAAAGAGCGTCTCACGTCATCCACCTCCCCAGAAGGCTTCCTACGGCCGTTATCAGAAGTGCCACTGCGTAGGCTAGTGCAACTAAATATACTGTGGCGAAGGCGGTCCATTTCCAAGAGCGCGTCTCGGCCCTTATGGTAGCAAGGGTCGCAAGGCAAGGAACATAGATGAGCACGAAGGCCATGAAGGAGTAGGCTTGAAGGGGTGTAAAGGTGCTCTGAAGGGAGGATCTGAGCGTAGCCTCCTCTCCCCCGCTGGGGCTGTAAAGCGTCCCCAGCGCCCCCACCACAATCTCCTTGGCCAGAAATCCCAAAAGGAGGGCTACCACAAGTCTCCAGTCCCATCCCATCGGTCTGAAGAGGGGCTCCGCCACCCTCCCTATGTACGCCAGATAAGTGTGGTTTATATCGCTGCCTGGCCCCCCTGGGTAGGTGGAGAGGAACCACACCACCACCACCCCGGCGAATATTATTGTCCCGGCCCTCTTCACGAAAGCGCTACCCCTCTCCCATGTGTTCAAAAGAACAGCCTTTAAGGAGGGAAGGCGGTAGGGAGGCATCTCAAGGATTAACGGGGAGGGCTTTCCCTTCACAACAAACCTTCTGAGAAACAGTGTGGTTACAACAGCTAGAAGTATTCCGAGCAGATACATAGAGAGTATGACGCTCCCCTCCCTTCCTGCGAAAAATATTCCGGCGAAGAGGATGTAAACCGGCAGACGGGCGGAGCAGGACATGAGGGGAGCTATAAGGATTGTGACCAGGCGGTCCTTTTCATCCTCTATAGTCCTAGTTGCCATTATTGCTGGAACGTTGCAGCCGAAGCCCACAAGCATAGGTATAAATGCCTTCCCAGGCAGCCCTATCCTGTACATTGCCCTGTCCATGACAAAGGCGGCCCTTGCCATATAGCCGGAATCCTCCAGCAGGGAGAGGGCGAGAAAGATCAGGAATATGTTCGGGGTAAAGATGAGCACGGATCCTACGCCGTTTATTATGCCATCGGATATGAGGGAGGAGAGGGCCGCATTCGATATGTTTCTGGTGGCGAAGGATGCCAACTGTGAGAAGAGAAAGTCAATGGCATCCACGAAGGGTTCGGCCACCCTGAAGGTGAACTCAAAGACGGCCCACATAAGGGCGAAGAACATAAGGAGCCCGAAGATAGGGTGTGAAGTGACCCTGTCCAGAAGATCTGTGTAGCTCCACTCCTCTCTTCCCCCCGTTATGGACTCCCCGACTATATCCTCTATGAGCTCATACCTCTTGTCAGCGAAGAATATGACAGGGTCGTCCAGAACATTCCTTAAGTCCTTTTGGATATCTTTAATCTTCTTCGCACTCTCTTCTCCCACGGCATCCTCAATGATCTTCAATATGTCTCTGTCCCCCTCAAGGGCTCTGACTGCCAGCCAACGGAGAGAGTATTTCTCTAGCTGGGGGTGGCTTCGCAGAACATCCACCACCCTGGCGATCATCACCTCAACCGCCCTGCCGTAGCCAACGGTCATGTGGTGGTGACGGGGGTGTTGCGTCATCTCCTCGTATATAGCACACTTGAGGTCCTCAATACCTCTTCCTTCAACCGCTACTGTGGGGACAACGGGGACTCTGAGGAGAGAGGAAAGCCTCTTAATGTCTATCTTAAGCCCCTTCTGCTCTGCTTCATCCATCATATTGAGGGCCACCACCACGTTGGCGCCCATCTCGAGAAGTTGCAAAGTGAGGTAGAGGTTCCTGTGGAGGTTGGTTGAGTCTACCACATCCACCACCACTGCCGCCTCTCCGCTCAGAATATAATCTCTGGCAATTCTTTCATCTAAGGAATAGCTGCCCAGGCTGTAGGTCCCAGGTAGGTCCACCACCTCATATTTCACTCCCCTGTAACGGAACCAGCCCACCCTCTTCTCAACGGTCACCCCGGGCCAGTTCCCGACGTGATGCCTAGCCCCTGTGAGGGCGTTGAAGAGGGCGGTTTTCCCCACGTTGGGGTTTCCTGCTAGTGCCACCACGCATTTTTTCATGGGCGACCTCCGTGATGTTAGGTTTGGCCTAAACCAGAGGAGTATAAAAATGTTTGACCTGACAGGTGGGAATAAGATTTTTATAAGAACTTCATTTATAGAGCTCCCGCATCGCTCCCCGGGGGGAGGTTCCCCGGGGATATATTGAGGGCCGGTAGATCAGCCCGGAAGATCGCCTCCTTGGCATGGAGGAGGCCGCGGGTTCAAATCCCGCCCGGTCCACCTTTAATTATTGTTCCAGCAACGGTAATTAACGTATCTAGGGCGGGATTTGAACCTCGGGTCTGTGCGGTTTCTAAAATGTATAAGAGACGATGAAACCGCACAGGCTAGAAGAATACGTCCGTAAGTGAAGTTAAAACGAAGTATTCTTCGCTGTCAAATCCCGCCCGGTCCACCTTTAATTATTGTGCATGTCGAGAGGTGGGATGCACGGCAGCACCTGACAAAACGTTTTTATAATCATCCCTCTATTCTATCGCCTGGATGCTGTATGTCTAACGGTGTCATTGTGGTTACAGGAGGTGAGAGGATTCTTCCAGGAAGACTTTTTGGGATTCTTCTTGCAGTTCTCTTTCTGCTTCCTCCCCTCCCCGGGGAGAGTGCAGGTAGCTCCACTGATATGGATGAGGGTGAGGGAAGAGGTAATTGGTGGATTCTGTTGGTGATAGCGGTAGGAGTTATCACGGGAATGGTTGTGTATGCGGTAATGAGGAAGGGAAGATCAGGAGAGAAGGAGGAAGTGAAGAGTGAAGAAGGGAGTTGATATAGCGAATAGACGACAAAATAGAATCCATCACCTGGAGGGGTAGATTATGATGGAAAGGAAAATCATTATAGGATTGGTTCTATTCGTTGAGGTGCTCGGTGTTTTTAGCGGAGTTAGTGTTTCTGATGTAATAAAAGGTGTAGATAGAAATATTGTGAGCGGGGAAGAA
>NJDV01000030.1 GCA_002254765.1 Thermoplasmatales archaeon ex4484_36
GTGGCAAGAGGGATGCCCATGGCCTCAACAGTCACTATACGCTCCGTCCCCTGCGGCAGAAGCTGAGCGAAGGCCTCTGTCACAGACTCAAGAATACTGGGGGTTATATACGGTACCCCATCCGTCAGCGGGTGAATGAAGTAGAGATAGTCTCCCTTCTTCATCGTGGGTACCCTCTTCATGCTCTCCCTAAGCAGCTCTTTAGCCATTTCAACCTCTTTCATAAGATCACCTCTCAATGAGGTCGTAAGACACCTCCCTTGTCCTCTCTATGACCTCCTCCTCAGAGGGAATCACACCCTCCTCCATGAGAACCTCTCCTAGGCATATAACCGTGTCAAGCGAGGAGGGGCCAGCCGAGTAGACGATGTCGGAGATGCTATTGAACCCCGGGGTGAATGAAACATGGCGGCGCTTGAAGAGGAGGAGGTCCGCGTCGTAGCCCTCCTCCACTTTCCCAGCACGGAAGCCAAGAGCCTCAGCACCCCATTCCGTCGCCATTCTGAACACCACCTCAGCCGGAAGGTTCGTCGGGGAAGAGAGTCCTTTCGCCAGGAGGGCGGCAAACTTCATCTCCTGGAGCATGTTCAAGGAGTTGTTGGAGGCGGCACCGTCCGTCCCCAAAGTCACTCTGACCCCCTTCTCCACCATCCTCTGGGCGGGCATGATGCCTTTAACAGAGAGCTTCATGTTGGAGGTGGGGCAGTGAGACGGATAGACCCCGAGTTTCGAATACACATCTATCTCATCATCAGTAAGGTGAACCGAGTGGGCGGCAATTGTTCCCTTCCTCAGGATGCCCACTTCCTGAAGGTATTTCACGGGGGAGACCCCGTGTTCCTTCAAGAAATCCTCCAGCTCCACCCGGGTCTCCAGAAGGTGAATGTGAATGGGGTATCCTGTTTCATCTGCCTTCTCTCTTATATACTCAAAGCCTTCTCTGGAAACCGTATATACTGCGTGGGGTCCCAGAGATGGACGGACCCTCTCGGAGGGGAAGTCCTCAAGCGCCTTCAGGCCCTTCTCCACCTTCTTTATTTCATTCTCCCTCTTCTCCTCGTCGAAGAGGTCTATAAAGCCCTCTGAGATGAGCGCCCTCACACCCTGATCTACAACGGCCCTAGCAACCTCTTTCACGTAAAAGTACATATCCGCAAATCCCACAACCCCTGAGCGGATCATCTCTAGGGCCGCAAGGCGGGTTCCCCAATAGACATCCTCTGGCTTGAGTTTTGCCTCCCGGGGCCATATTTTTTCGGTAAGCCAGCTCTGGAGATCCATATCATCTCCGTAACCCCTAAGAAGGGTCATCGCAGCGTGGGTATGCGTGTTATAAAAGGCGGGGGAGAGGATGAAATCCCCTCTGATAACCCTGTCCGCCTCCACCGACGGATTTCCCACCTCGACTATCTTACCCTCCTCTATGTATACGCTCTTTTTTCCCCGTACCCCGACGATCTCAACATCCTTGATCAGAATGGACATACTCCTCACCTCAGCTGTAGAATATCTCAAGAAGGGCCTCGAGAATGGCCTCTATGGACCTCCAGTTACGGGTTGCGGCCTCAAGAATGCTCTGGTAGTCCGGCTTCTCCCCCTCCACCCCATGGGCGTAATTGTCAACTGAGCAGAGAGATGCATATTTAAGTCCCATCTCAACGGCCACCGTGGCCTCGGATGCCATGGACATCCCGACCACGTGGCCCCACTCTTTCATCACCCTTATCTCCGCCTTGCTCTCAAGCCTCGGCCCAGTGCTCTGGACGTAAACCCCACCGTAGTACACATCAACACCAGTCCTCTCAGCAGCTTCCCTCAGATATTCCCTTAACTGCTCGTCAAGTTCCGGTGTTACATGGACTATCGTATCGTTGTATATGGTGGGGACAACAAACGGGGAGAAGAAATCCTCAGGTATGAGGACCCGAGGAGGCCTTATTTCAGTCCGGAGGCTCCCTGTGGAAGATATCCCCAGCACATGTGTTACACCAGCATCCTTCAGAGTGTGAAGGTTAGCTGGGTGGTTCACTCTGTGGGGGGGAATGTTGTGTTCCAGCCCATGCCTTATAATCACTGGCACCTCATATCCCTTTACATCAAGGGTCTGTACGGGGGAGGATGGGATTCCATAAGGGGTAGTTTCCGCCACCTCCAAAAGTTCCCCCTCACCCCCCAGCCTGTAAAGGTTCGTACCCCCTATAATTCCAAGTTTTCTCTGCATATTTATACCAAGAATAAGAGGACAGATAAAAAAGCAACCTTTGACCCGTAACTTTTTGTCCGTAGATAGACCTCTCAGAAAACACCCGGGCCCTTCGGTTCGAACCCGGCCACGTTAATATCCGCTGACCACAGAATTATTAAAGGTGGGCCCGGCCGGGTTCGACACGGTGAAAACTCCTCATTTCATCCTCTTTAGACCGTTTTCACCTTGCCTCCGCACTTCCTTCGTTAATTCCTTTTCTCTGCAAGTGCGGAAGACCTTCGGTTCGAACCCGGCCACGTTAATATCCGCTGACCACAAAATTATTAAAGGTGGGCCCGGCCGGGTTCGAACCGGCGACCTCCGCCGTGTGAGGGCGACGTCATAACCAGCTAGACCACGGGCCCACGGAGGTGGCTTATATTTTTGTTTTTAATAAAGCTTTCTTTACCCCTCTTCCATGATCTTCAAGATGGCCTCCGCCGGGCTCCCGGAGGTTGCCTTCAGGGCCTCAATAGCTCTCTCCCTGCTCACCCCGGTCTGATCCATAACAAGCTGGATGTCCTCTTTCATGAGCATTTTAAGCTGCCGGGGGTTCAGTCCCCTTCCCATTCCAGGTATCATAAAAATGCCCCTTTAAAGCTCTCGTGTCAGGAGCCAAGACTGATAACCAGTCATGTTTCCTGTGGAGTCCACATTAAATTTCATTCCTCTGAAGAGATTTAACTTGGCATGGGTTTTGTTGTCAACATCGTAGATCTCAGCTATGATTTTTTTCTTCCCCTGATCCTTCATTTTCTTTATGAAGTAATTGAGGAAGAACTTGGAGTAAGTAGAATCCTCCCAATTCTCCATACTTATAGACTGTATTCTTACGGTATCCCCAGTGATCTCATACTCTATGGTGCCAACCCTGGTGTCCTCATCCTCCTCACTACCCTCTCTATACATTGTTATCTCTCTCACCTCACCCTCTGGAGTACTGTGAACATAGACGTTCTCAAAGAATACTTTTTCGCTTTTGAAGAGCCCCTTCTTTATCCTCGCAACCTCCAGCTCTGCCATGCCTGTCACCTGTTACCTAGCAGTTCACACTAAATTGGGAGTCCATACATAAAGTTTTCTGGCGGAAGGTGTCCCCTACAGCTTTATGCCAAGATAGAGAAGAGGATTTCATAGAAAGATTTAAATCTTCGTTTATCATAGGATTTTCTCCCGGGATGGGATGCACATGAGTGAGCTATGTCCATTTTCGGAAGGTGTTTCGAGCCCAGAGATCGTGATCACTGAGGAGGAGTCCTTCCGCATTCGGCTTATGGGTTACTACGATGTTTCGTTCATGCGGAAAGACCGGAGAGGAAAAAAGACTCTCATCTTCCTGCACGGCCACTGTGTCTTTGAAAAAGCGGGGATGTGCACCATCTCTGCGATCAAGCCCGCTGCATGCAGAAGCGCAGAGAGTGGTTTAACCAGAGGCCTGGGAGAGATTCCAGAGGTGAAAACGCATCTATCTGCAGATGTACCCTCCCTCGGAGAACCTATACCACATCTGATGAAGAACCGCTGACGTCCCCCACCTCAAACTCTCCCCGTATCCTGTAGAGCATAAATATAGACGCAAGCCCCAAAAGAACACCCAGGGAACAGATGAATACGGAGGGTGTGGGAGAGAACATAAGGAGAAGTAATGATAAAAGAGCGGTGCGCACCTATTAAGATGTAAAATATTGCTATTGCCACAGCCACACTCATTGATGCAGACCTCTCCTCCACTGGGCTGAAAGTGAGGTTTATCCCAAGGGTATGAGGGGTGGAGATGTTCGTATAGAGTGTGCTTCCGGAGTAGGGACTGCCCACTGTGAGGTTATAGAGACCCTCCATGACGGTTATCGTCAGAGAGTCTGTAATGTTGAATACTCCCTCAAAGGACCAGCCGGTGCAAATATCGGTCAGGTTTATAGCTATCCATTCAGGTGTTCTCTCCCCAGAGGCGATAATGGAGAGCGTCGATAAGGACCTCAGGTCCTTCCGTCCGCTTTCTTCCTCAAAGTCGAGCCTCAGCACCTTTCCCTCCGGGGGCAGATAGAAGGTGTAGGTGCGGGTGACGTTGTCACCTGAGAGGCCAAGAAGGTATGTGCCAGGGGTGAGGCCCGCAAGGGTAAGGTTGTTTTCAAGGGCTCCTCCCCCAACTGCGGTACCCGCAGGAGTGGAAAGAGTATATGATAGGTCCCTGAGGTCCCAAGAATAGTTTATCATAATCGTTAGATTTGCCGTGGAGATCATGGTCTCATTGACATCAAATTCCCTTCTCAATGCTATTTCTCCCAGCTCGTTCAAACCCTCCCACTTCCCAACCATAGACTCCGGAAAGACAGAGATGGGTATGGAGACCCTCTCAAAACCGAGTTTCCAGAAGCTGATAGTATAAATGCCTGTCCCAACGTTCTTCAAGGTGAAATTGCCCTCCTTGCCGCTCCATGTATGGACACCCCCCTTCTCAATCCAGACGTAAGCACCCTCAAGGGGGTGGTCTTCATAATCCACCACAGTACCTTTCACATCACCTTCCCCCTTCCCCGCCTGTAGGGTTTTTACAGCGCTTATAAGAGAGACACCAGTAATAACCGAATTGATGGAAAGTATGGAGGCCACCGTGATAACAAGCCATCCGTATAAGCTCTTCAATATATCTCCTCCCAGGGGTTCTCCTTCACCACAAATTGAATCTTTACTCCTTCCACCCGCTCTGCCACCCCATTTCCGCCCATTTTCAAAATATCTTCCATCCCCCTATTTATAAGTTCCTTCAGATGCACAACCTTCAACTCGGTTCCCTGGAGCCTTCTCTGAAGCCCCTCTAAGTGCCCCTCACCCACAACAGCTACCACGTTACTGAATCTTCCCAGCACCCAAGAGAGCCTTCTTGCCATGTAGTCCTCTCTGCTGTCAAGAAGAATCTTTTTCAGCTCAGGGTAGTGTTTTTCAAACTCCTGTGAAAGTTTCTGAGGGTCCTCCATAACCTCATCTGTGGCTTTTTTAAGAAGGCTTCTAGGGAGAAGGGAGGCCGCGAAAGCGGAGAGAACAAGTTTAACCCTCTCTCCCAAAGGGAGCTCTCTAAGGGCCGAGGGAAGTTCTTTCTGAACCGGCACGTCTATGAAAAAGTAGGGTATTTTCAGCTCCTTCGCAGCCTCAATAGCGCCTAGCATCTCCTCACCAACTTCAGCACCATATACCTCAGAGGCCCTGTCGTACATCCTGGAGAGGAGGCTAAACGGAAAGGGACTCCCCCCCCGCTCTTTCTCAAGAAGCATTTTGTATCTGAGCTGATCTAGCTCAACACATACTGCCTCCGGCTCGAGAACTTTGATTAGCTCTCGCACCTTCTCCCGCAGTGGGAATACATGACCCACGCCAATGAGATAAAGCATGACCTCTCCCCTCAACCCATTAAAGTACCTCGGGGTCCATAGGATCTATACCCGCCATCTCTGCAAATTTCTCTATAATCTCTATCTCTTTATCTGAGAGGTTTTCGGGTATATCTATGTTCACCTCCACTATCAGATCGCCCCGCTCACCGGTTACCGGATCCGGAAATCCCTCCCCCTCCACTATGAGCTCTGTGCCCAGTGTGCTGAACTCCGGCACGGGTATTGTCTCTACCCCCTTCAGGGTTTTTACCTTCGCCCTCCCCCCCAGTATGGCCTTGACGAAGGAGATTACTATCTTTGTGTGGAGGTTGTTCCCGACCCTCCAGAACTCCTCATCCTTCTCAACCTTCATTTTAAGGTTAAGGTCTCCTCGGGGGCCCCCAAAGTAGCCGTAACCCCCTTTGTTGGTCAGTTTGATGATCGCACCATTCTCCACTCCAGCAGGGATCTTCACCTTTATCTTCTCAAGATACATATCTGTGGCCGTTCCTTTACATCTAGCACACTTTCTTAGGTAGTTTCCCCCCATGCCCCGACACGTGGGGCAGGTGATTGTCTTGTTCTGAACCCCAGAGGCAGTCTGCACGGTCTGGATAACGTATCCGGCCCCGAAACAGGTGGGGCATACAACGAAGGATGAGAGGTCATAGCCTGTACCGTTGCAGACCCTGCAGGGGCCGGGAACAGAAACCTTTATGGTCTTCTCTGTGCCGAAGTATGATTCTTTAAAAGATATGGTAAGTTCGTAATCCACATCTTTGCCTCGCCTGGGGGGAAAGCCCGGGCGTTGAACTGATGCCTTCTGGGGCGTTCCACCGTTTGCTGAGACCGCTTCCGCGCTCTTCGAGGACTGCATGTGGGGAAGGCGTCCCTCCCTCTTCATCTTCAAATAGTTATCGTATTTTTGCCTCCTTGCAGGGTCAACAAGAACCTCAAAAGCCTGGCGTATCTCTCTGAATCTGTCGTTTGCGCTAGTGTCCCCGGGGTTCTTATCGGGGTGATGTCTCATTGCAAGCTCCCGGTAAGCCCTTTTTATCTCCTCTGTTGTAGCGCTTTCGGGAACTCCCAGTATCTCATAGTATGTCTTCTCCAAAGCCCATCACCGGATAACTTCTCAACTTGTAAGGCCCCAACTATTTCAGCACACCCTCTGCTCCGCACTCGGGACATCGGATTCTGAGAGGCCTCTTTCTGGATGTGACTTTGAACCTATGGCCACATTTCTTGCATCTCACTATGGTGGGTTTCACTTCCTCCTCTTCCTCTTCTTCCTCCTCTTCATACCGCCTCCTTCTGGGATAGTACTCCTCCTCTTCCTCCTCTTCTTCCTCCTCCACCGGTAAGAGGAACTTCAATCTCTGCCCCACACTTCGGACATTCTACAATAGCCGTCTCCTCTTCTGCAGGTGCCTCTTCCTCTTCATACTCAGCGATTGGAACGCCATAGGCCTCCTCTTCATACTTCTCCTCATAACCGTATTCTTCTCTGACCTCCGGTTTGAACTCTTCCTTCTCCACCTCGTATCTCCCTCTTCGTGGATAGTACTCTTCTTCCTCTCGGTTTCTTTGGTTTCTTCGGCTTCTCCACCTCCTCTTCCTTCACCTTCTTCTTTGGAGCCTTCTCTTCCTTCTTCTTCTCCACCTTCTTTTTCTTAGGAGGTGTTCTTATTGTGCCCGTTGCACCGCAATATGGGCAGGTGACCTTAAGGGGCCTTGTTGGATTCGTCACAGTGAACTTCTTAGTACATTTCGGACATTTCACAGTAACAGGCTCATATTCTTCTTCAGCCACCCGTCCCCATACGCCCACAAAGAGGTCCTTGGACGCGTCATTGAGCTTCTCTATGGCAGCTTTCAGCTTCTTAACGCTAGTCCCCTCCATGGCAGCCCGGGTTTCTTTTATTATTTTCTTGACCTCTCTAAGCTTGTCTCTATCCAGTTTGTCTTCCAGTTCTTTTATGCTCTTCTCCGTATGATATATGAGGGCATCTGCCTGATTTTTGAGCTCTATCAGTTTTCTCTTCTTTCTGTCTTCCTCAGCGTATCTCTCAGCATCTTCTATCATTCTCCACAGAGGTCTGATTGTCCTCGGCAGTGGAAAATATCTGGCTCTTCCTGGTTGGTATGGTGGTATTTCTCGGAATAATCTTAGAGGTCAGACCACCCACGGTCTCCACACCCAGCGAAAGGGGTGTCACGTCCAGCAGAAGAACGTCGGCATCCTGGTCATTCCACCAACAAGAAGGATTTTGTCTATGTCCGATGGTCTAAGTCCAGCATCTTTGAGTGCCCGCTTAGTGGGCCCAATCGTCTTTTCAATCAGATCCTCCGTCATGGCCTCAAAGCGTTTCCGGGTCAACTCCTCTTCCAGATGTTTGGGACCGGTCTCATCCACCCAGATGTAAGGCAGCGAGATGACAGTGCTGAGTTTCGTGGAGAGCTCAATCTTGGCCTTCTCCGCAGCGTCCTTCAATCTCTGCATTGCAATACGATCCTGGGAGAGGTCTACACCGTATCTCTCCTCAAATCTGTCTATCAGCCAGTCCATGATCCTCCTGTCGAAATCATCCCCTCCTAGGTGATTGTTCCCGGAGGTTGCTTTGACTTCGAAGAGCCCGTTTCCTATCTCAAGTATGGATACGTCAAACGTCCCCCCGCCAAGGTCAAACACAAGGACTGTGAGCTCCTCGTCCATTTTATCCAGACCGTACGCCAGGGCGGCGGCGGTGGGTTCGTTGATTATTCTCAACACGTCAAGGCCTGCAATCCTGCCGGCATCCTTGGTGGCCTGCCTCTGCGGGTCTTCGAAATAAGCAGGTACTGTTATAACGGCCTTAGTTATTCTCTCACCCAGATACTCCTCAGCATCACGTTTTAGCTTTCGCAGGATGAAAGCGGATATCTCCTGAGGAGTGTACTCCTTATCATCAATCCGAACCCTGTAGGTTGAACCCATTTTTCTTTTGATAGAGGCTATGGTCCTCTCTGGGTTTGCTATTGCTTGCTGTTTTGCAAGCCTCCCCACGATAACCTCACCATCCTCAGTAAAGGCAACCACCGAGGGGGTTGTCCTCTCCCCCTCCGCGTTTGGTATGATCATGGGCTCTCCGCCTTCTAGAACCGCCATCGCAGAATTTGTCGTTCCGAGGTCTATTCCGATAACTCTTGCCATGTTCTCACCTGGAATATTTTGGTTGATTAATATTGATGCAATATATAACCTTTTTGAGACAATTCATCGCGTCAAAAATTGAGGGCCCAAGGAGTGGGGTAGGGGGCTTACTCTACTGGCTCAAAGCCCTCCTCCAACTCCTCAAGTTCCGCCTCCTCTAGCTCTTCAAACTCCTCCCCTTCCACTACTTCAAGCTCTTCAAGTACCTCCTCCCCAATCTCCTCCAGCTTCTCCGGGAGCTCTTCCGCCTCTTCCTCTACTTTTTCCTCCTCCCCCTTTTCAGCCTCCTCCCTGTCGATTACTTCCAGAATGACCTTTGCGGGTCTCAAAAGGTAGTCTTCCAACCTATACCCCTTAGAGACCACCTCTTTTACCACCTTCACTCCCCCATACCCTCTGGGCCCCATGACATCTAGGGCTTCGTGGTAACGGGGGTCGAACTCCTCTCCAACCGGGTTGATCTCCTCAATATCGTGTCTTTTGAGGAGGTTGCGGACCTGAGAGCGAATGCCCTCCAAGCCATCTATTATCGCCTGTACATCTCTGTGCTTACCGAGGGCCTCCAGTCTCCTCTCAGCGTCTTCAATGGCCATTTCAAGGGTGTCTTTTATCTCTATGAACTCTAAAAACAGCTTGCGGTTTAGTTTCTTCACCTCGTTATCCCGTTCCCTCTCCACCCTCTCTTTAAACCTCTCAAAATCCTTTTGTAACCTCTTAAGCTTTTTTTCGTAAGCTGCTATGTATTGCTCCTTCTCAAGGACTTGCTGTTCCAGCCGAGTCTTCTCCTCCCCAATCCGCCCTACCTCCCTTCTCAGCATCCCCATTTCCCCTTTAAGGGTGCTCAGCTCTCTTTTTGCACGAACCAGCTGACCTCTTAACTTCTTTATTTCCCTAGCCTGCTGAAGGATCTTTCTCTTTGCACCCTCAGGTATCGGTATCTTCTTGGCTACCCTTCCCTTTTCGGCTGTTTCCACTTCGTCTACCTCTTCAATTTTCTCTTCTTCTTCCTTCAGCTCCTCGAACTCCTCAAAGAAAACCTCATCGTTGTCCGCACTTGTTTCCGCTTTCATGAAACGCCACCACGGAGAGAGGTATGTTCATAAAAACAGGGGATATTAAATAAAGGTTTCTTCACTATTCCACTATTTCGACAACCAGCTCATTGCCTCAGGGTGGCTCTCAAAATAACGCCAAAGGGGGTCAAGCACCTCTATCAGGGCATCTGCCACTGAGTTTTTGAGGTCTAGCGGGTGCAGTTTTCTCTCCCTGAAATCGCTCTCAAGCTCTTTGTATGTGGTATATCTTACATCTCCTCCCCACTTCTCAGGCCGAAGGACCCGAAGCTCGCCCTTCCACCTGAACACAATATACCTCGCAATATCAAGGACTGGATTGTTTTCAACCTCCCCTTCAGGGCAGTAGGCTTTCTTCAGCTTCCTGCGAATGTCCTCAGGCGAGTCGTGTATAAGAATTCCAGAATCTGGATCTGACTTTGACATCTTTATGCTGAGAACATCCCCATCCATTCTCCCGGAGAGGTTCAGGGCGGGGATCAGGGGTGTGTGGAGGGCCACTGGCTTTTTCCACCCCAGCTTTTCAGCAGCATCCCTTGCGAGCATGTGGGCCTTTCTCTGGTCTATCCCTCCCAAAGCGGCATCCACCTCTAGGTGGAAGATGTCCGCAGCCTGCATGGCGGGGTAGAAGAATTTGGAGGAATCTAAATCAGCCTCCTCTTCCCTCCTCCCCATTATCGTCATCGCACGCCGGAGCCTCTGCAGGCTAGAGGCCTTGGCGATTCTTATGACCTTCTCCCAGTATGTGGAAGTGTCAACGACATCTGAAGCCCAGACGAACTCTATTCCCCCCTCCTTCCCCACGCCTAAGGCCTTGAAAAAGTGGATCAGGTACTCCCCGCAACTCCTTATCCTCTCCATATCACCTTCGAACTTATCATTTATAAACGCATGCCAGTCGGCCAGGAGAAGCTTGAAGTGAAAGCCTGCCTCTATGAGGTCCTCGGCCTTTCCAGCCATCATCAGAGTTCCTAAGTGCGCTGGACCCGACGGCTCTATTCCCATGTAACTTATAGGTCTAGGACTTGAGAGAACCTCCGCAAGCTCTTCCTCCGTCACCACTTCCTGCAGGTTTCTCTTGATCAGCTCAAGGCGTTCGCTAACAGAGGCCATGCCCAACACCCTCTAAGAGAGGCCCTTTTTCGTCAAAAATTTATCCAGTACGTATTCAAGGTTAATCTGTCCGACCTCCTGAAGCTCATACCGGACTCTTACAACGGGCTTATTCACCTTTACAATCCTCCTCAGGTCTATAGGGGTTCCTGCCACAACCAGGTCCGCAGGGACTCCGTTTATCGTCTCTTCAAGCTCCTTTATCTGTTTTTCACCGTATCCCATGGCCGGAAGCACCTTGTCCAGATGGGTATACTTTTTGAAGGTGTCCACTATTGACCCCACCGCATAGGGTCGCGGATCCACTATCTCAGAAGCCCCCATCTTCAATGATGCGATGTAGCCTGCACCATATCTCATCTCACCATGCGTCAGGGTGGGACCGTCCTCCACAACCAGAACCCTCCTTCCTCCGATGTCGCCCCCCTCTACGTAAAGAGGCGAGGCGGCCTCGATTATCAATGCACTGGGGTTGACCCGCTTTATATTCTCCCTCACAGTCATCACTGCCTCTGGCGAGGCGGTATCTATCTTGTTTATTACAACCACATCGGCCAACCTGAGGTTGACCTCACCGGGCCAGTATGACACCTCATGACCCGCTCTGTGCGGGTCCACCACGGTGATTGTCAGGTCAGATCTGACAAATGGAAAATCGTTGTTTCCACCATCCCAAAGAATGATATCAGCTTCCTTCTCCGCTGCTTTAAGGATCTCCGCATAGTCAACGCCGGCGTAGACGACGTGTCCCTTCTCAAGGTGGGGTTCGTACTCCTCTCTCTCCTCAATAGTGCACTTCGCTTTATCTAGGTCCTCAAAGGTGGCAAACCTCTGGACCCTCTGGAGTTTCAGCTCCCCGTAGGGCATGGGGTGGCGGATGACAGCCGCTTTAAGCCCACGGTTTTTGAGTAATGTAGCGATCTTTCTGGTTGTCTGACTCTTACCGCATCCTGTTCGCACTGCCACGATGGCTATCACGGGCTTTGAGGATTTAAGCGAGGTTGTTCCCGGTCCCATCAGCATAAAGTCAGCGCCCAGAGAGTTCACCCAAGACGCCTTGTGCATGACAGTCTCGAAGGAAAGATCAGAATAAGCAAGGACGCACAGGTTTACCTCATTCTCCCTGATGATCTCCGGCAGAGAGCTCTCCGACTTGATAGGTATCCCGTTCGGATAGAGCTTTCCGCTCAACTCCGGGGGGTATATCTTATCATCTATTCCGGGGATCTGCTCTGCAGTGAATGCTATCACCTCGTAGTTCGGGTTGTCCCTGAAGAACACGTTGAAGTTGTGGAAATCTCTTCCTGCTGCACCCATGATTACCACTTTTCTTTTCATCGTTCCACTTCCCTCGCGTTGTCTGCCCGGGGGGGAATATCTCCCCCGTTCAAAATGGTTTTGGCAAACCTTTTTAAATATTCTCTTCCCTTCTCTTTTGGGCGATGGACATGGAGCTGATATCCACATATGTTAAAAACCTTGACCGGGAGCTGGGTGGTGGCATTCCAAAGGGCCATATAATATTAATCAGCGGTACCCCGGGGACTTACAAGTCATCCCTGGCCTTCAATATAGTCTATCACAGTTCCAGGGAGGGCATGGGGGCCATCTACACCCTGCTTGAGCAATCCAGAGATTCCCTCCTTCTTCAGATGGGGAGGATGGGATATGACATAAGGGACAGCGCTCTGAGCGAGCTCCACATAGCGGACCTTGGGAAGATCCGTCAAGCCCTCTCCGGGGTAGAGCCGAAGAGCTGGGACAAGGGTTTCAGAGGCTACGTTGAAAGCCTGGTAGAAGAGCATCTCCCAGAGATTCTGGTAATCGATTCCCTCCCCGTGCTTGAGATTCTATCCTACTTCAAGAACCGCAGGGAATATCTCTTCCATCTTTTCTCCTGGCTCAAGAGCTTACAGCTAACCACGATACTTGTCAACGAGAAACCCTCCATAACCTCTCCATTCGGCGACGAGGATTTCCTGGCGGATGGAATTCTTCAGACCGCCCTAAAACCCATCGGAACAAGCGACCTCCAGAGACAGATAAGATGTATAAAGCTCAGGGCGATGAACCACAACACATCATGGTTCGCTCTGGAGTTCAGGGATGGAGGCTTCCGAATCGCACCGGCTATTTAACCTAACCCTTATAGTTCTTGTTCCTCCTGTAGATGTAGGGATTGAAAGGAGGGAGCTGGTCCTGATAGAAACACTTAGTGCATCGGTAGGTGTTATAACTGTTTGAAATCGTCTGACCACCGCAGAGGGGACAGCGTATGTCCAGAAGAGCACCACCGTTCTCCAAGAACGCTCTCACATTTTCAAGGTTGATCTCCCATAGGTCGGCAGTCTTGGGAGACTCTCCCTCTCTCCTAGGTTTTATAATGCCTATCCTGAAAAGATAAAGTGTAATGTCCCTGCCTCTGACAAGCTTGGTAGAGTACTTGTCGAACACCCTCTGGACAGTCACCTTCTTTCTCTCGTTGAACTTCTTATTAAGCATTTCAACAATAGAACGTATGATTTCCTCGCTGCTGCCCATTTCGCACACCTTGAGGCTACCCATATTGCATTTTTTTATTTAAAAGTTGTAATAAGAGGCCTCTTTCGAGGTCACTCATAATCCATGGGAGCGAAAGTCTCCAGTTTGTAGAGAACACCCATGCCCTTCAACGTATTCTGAACCTTATCGCCGATTTTCAATATGTCCTCAATGTCTGTCTTGTCGCTCCATTCGTATACGTAATCATACTGCCCCTTCGTAGGTTTGAATCCCATGTTTAACAGGCGCTGGGTGACCTCTGAGGGCTTTGCCCCTTCGCTGCTGAACCAGACCACCAGGTATGTTCTCCACATGGGGGGGGAAATCCCCTCTTCGGATAAATAATTTACCAGTTTTCGAAGCGGAATACCTTTAAATAAAAGATTAAATTTCGCATCTTCCAGCGGCAACGCTCCCGTAGTGTAGCGGCCAATCATGCGGGCCTTTCGAGCCTGCGACCCGGGTTCAAATCCCGGCGGGAGCACTTACATTATTGTCCCAGCAACTCTGACCGGGATTTGAACCGTAGGTTCTGTGCGTTTCCTGGGCAGAGGGTGATTTTTATCGCTATAAAATGTCAAGGAAAGTTTTTTCTTATCCACTTCGGTTATCTATCCTGATGCTGTTTGAACTGAAGGGGATCTGGAAGAGCTTCGGATCAAAGACCGTGCTTGAAGACCTCTCACTTTCGGTGGATAGCGGAGATGAAGACCTCTCACTTTCGGTGGATAGCGGAGAGGTCGTAGGACTTTTAGGTCCCAACGGTGCTGGGAAGACAACAGCACTTAGAATTGCGGTGCATCTTCTCAGGCCTGAGAGGGGAGAAGTTCTGTTCAGAGGTAAGAATACCAGGGAGGCCCCAGCAGAGTATCTTGCAAAAGTGGGCTATGTTCCAGAGGACCCCCTCTTCTATGAACACCTGACAGGTTGGGAGCTTATAGAGCTCGTTAATTCCCTGAGAGGGCATGGCCCCCGGGGAGGATCACAGCGGCTTCTAAAAGCCTTTGACCTCCTGGATTCTCTATCAAGCCCCGTCGGTGAGCTGTCCAAGGGGCAGAGAAGAGGATTATCCATAGCCATAGCCATGCTGCACAGACCGGACCTTCTGCTTTTAGATGAACCCACTTCTGGCCTTGATCCCGGACACGTCCATACCTTCAAAAGACTCCTTAAGAATGCGGTGAAAAATGGGGCGGGGGCGCTTCTATCTACCCACATAACCGCCCTGGCGGAGGAGGTTTGCCAGAGAATAGCCATAATAAAGGAGGGAAGGATTGTGGAGGGACCGGCTGATGTTGAAGACCTCCTTGAAAGGAACGACTCTCAGAACGTTGAAGAGCTGTTTCTGAGGGTGGTGGGTAAGGTATGAGAGGAGCCCTCCACGTTCTTTCAATTGACCTTCTACGGTCCTTAAGAAGACTCCTTAAAAGTATCAAGAGGTCTCCTCTGGCCACAGTTTGGTTTACCCTCTTGCTCCTCATAGGAGAGGGCATGGTCCTTTTGGGTTCCATCTATCCGGGGGAGGTCTCAACTCCGGTGAAGATCACCCCGGGGAGAGCTGTAATTCTGCTTTCTCTCTTCTTTCTAGCCAAGACAACCTTTCATTTCAGGAGGGAAGTCACTCCTTCCGGGGAGTTCCAGATACTTTTCACAACCCCCGGGGGCATCTCATATTTGAAATGGGAGAAACTCCTCTATATCCTCATCACAAACCTCTACCTCTACACCCTCTTCCTCCTTCCCTTCACCCTACTCTCCCTTATTATGGGGGTACAGTTCGGTGTGGACCCCCCAGGGGTTCTTCTGATGGTCTTCACCCCCCTGCTTCCTACCCTGACCGGTTGCACAATGGCCTCGGGGAGATACCTTCTAGACAGACGCTCAGGTGCGCCTCTTTATGCGCTTCTTTCAACACCCCTTGCCATTTACCTCTATCTTCTCGAGTGGCAGAATCCCACCAGGGCCCTCACTGTCCTTCCCTTCCTCCTTGTGCTACAGCTTCTCCTCTTCAGGTCGGTTTTCAGGCCCTGGGGGGTGGAGAGAACTACAAGAACAGAAAGCAGAGGTTATCCTCTTAGCTGAGGTCTACTCCGCCCTGCGCTCCCCGGGCGCTGCGTTATTGGGCGGTGAGGGCAGCTCCTTCGCCCTGAGGCTGGCCCCACCTGCCATGGCGGCATTTCTAATCTTCATCGCATCGTCTGTTGAGGTCCTTCTGCCGGTCATGCTCTTCTTCGGCGTGGACTCTCCCCGCCTCTGGCTTCTTAGGACAACACCCGTGGGGACAGAGGATCTTTTAAGGGGCAAGATGAGGTCTGTCCTTCTACTCACCCCCCTCATAATACCCTCCGCAGCTCTGCCCATGGCAATTGTGCGCAGCTTCCCCCTCCTGGTGACCGTCTACCTCATCCTTGCAGCGGTGGCCGCTATATACCTCTCGGCGTCTATAGGCATATATGCAGGTATAAAATACTTCGAGGAGGTCAGAGAGGGCAAGGGCTATCCGCCGGTGGTACCTCTCTATTCAACACTTGTAGCCTCCCTTGCCATATACTCCCTGGAGGTGGGGGTGGGAGCAGCGGTCTACCTAAAGAACCACACCCTCGGAATCCTAACGCTTCTTGTTCTCTGCGGGATGAACTACTCTTTCTACTCATTCTGTCTTAAGTGGGGGGCCAGAGAGTTCGAGAAAAGAGACCTTTAAGGCTCAGTCCCCCATGGAGAGAAGCTTCTTTGCCTCGTCGGAAAGCATGGCCGGTGTCCAGGGCGGGTCGAACACCAGATTGACAATAGCATCCTTAACCCCCGGGACAGAGAGTATTGTCCTCTCCACATCCGCCACAATCCTTGCGGCGAGGGGGCATCCTGGGAACGTCAGGGTCATGTCAACCTCAACGATGTTGTCCTCCTTGACCTCAAGTCTGTATATAAGCCCCAAATCCACAACGCTGAGGCCGAGCTCGGGGTCTATGACGGACTTGAGCGCCTCTCTGACGGCTTCCTCCGTGACTTCCATTTTCACCACTTTGGAGGTTATCCTTCTGTGTACTTTAAACCTTTTCCCTCAAAACTACCGTATAGTTCCTCAAGAGCCTCACCCAGTCTATCAGCGGCCGCAGCTGACCTCTCTGGAGGAAGATTGCCGAAGGAGACCCTGAGGTATCCTCCAGCCCCAAATGGCTCTCCGGGAACCGTAAGCACTCCCCACCTTCTTGCCAGCTCCTTCGCCGCCTCCCAGCCAGTGACCCCCGGGGGGCACTTCACCAGCAAGTAAAACGCACCCTCTCCCCCCACCCACCTCACCCCCACCCTGTCAAGCGCCCGGGTGAAGCCCTCAAGGCTCCGCTCAAGCTTCGGCACCATGGATCGTGGGTAGTGGGGGGAGTGCTCCCTCAGTAATATCTCAGCCAGGCGCTGGGAGGGGTTGGGAGAGCATATCCCCACAGTGTCTTGGGCTTTGAGGAGGTCGCCCTCAATCCCCTGGGGGTAGTGCAGGTAACCCACCCGCCAGCCGCCCATCCCGAAGGACTTTGACATAGAGAATATGGAGACTACACCGTTGCCCCCAGAGAGGGCGGCGGGGGATGTGTGCTTTCGGCCGGAGAAGGTGAAGTGCTCATAGGTCTCATCGGAGAGGAGGTAGGCCCCTCTCTGCTCTGTGAGCTCAAGAAGAGCTTTCACCTCCTGCCGGGTGAATGTGAGGCCTGTAGGGTTCGATGGGTTCACCAAAACCACCGCCTCCGCCCCCTTATCCAGTGCCTCCTCGACACCCTCAAGGTTCAGCCTGCCGCCTCCCCATGGGACTATATGGGGTACCCCGCCGAGAATCTGAACGGCCATGAGGTGATTGAAGTAGTAGGGGGCCAGAAGTGCCACCCTTCCGCCTCTCCTAACAGTTGCAGAGAGCGCTATGAAGAAGGCATAGTTGGCCCCGGGGGTTATCATAACCTCTCCCTCCGCAGCATGAATGCCGTTCTCAGACCGGAGCTTTTCAGCCACCGCCTCTCTGAGGGAGGGTAGGCCCTCGTC
>NJDV01000031.1 GCA_002254765.1 Thermoplasmatales archaeon ex4484_36
CCCTTCCCTACCGCCGCCCTGGGAGGGCGGGTGACGCTGAAGAGTTTCGACGGGGAGGTCAGCGTCAGGATACCCCCGGGCACCCAGAGCGGGGAGGTGATAACGGTCCCCGGCAGGGGAATGCCTGGCAGGAGGGGGCGGGGGGACCTCTACCTACACGTGCAGATAGAGGTGCCGAAGAAGCTCACACCGGAGCTTAAAAGGGCAGTCCTGGAGCTGAAAAAGGCCCTGGAGGAGGGCGGGGGCAGATCCTCCCCTTTCAAAAGGTTCAGGGGAAGGGGCTGAGCTCAGGGCCTTAAAGTTAATAGGACCCCCCCCTCCACAATCTCTGCCCCCTCAAGGTGAAGCTCGGCAGGTTCGGTGGGGGAGGGAAGGATGCAGAGGGAAGGGGCCTCTTGGCTGCCTATGACCACAGGGCTTACAAAGATGGTGAGGAGGTCAAAGAGGTGTTCCTTCAGAAAGGAGCTTATGACCCTGCTTCCCCCCTCCACCAGAAGGGCCTCCACACCCCTTCTTCTTAGGTCCTCAAGCACCGCTTTGAGGTCTACTCCCCCCTCCCCCCGGGGTACCTCCGTGAGCCTGGCTCCAGCCCTTCTGAGCTCTTCCTCCGCCCCCTCAGCCTCCGGTGCGCAGTATATGAGCACCTCCCCCGGGTAGCTGAAAAGTCTCGCCCCCGGGGGGGTCCTGAGGGAGGAGTCAAGTATTACCCTGGTGAGGGGCCTTGTAGAGCCCCCAGTGTGGTGGGGATTTACGTGGAGCTTCGGGTCATCGGAGAGGACAGTACCCACCCCCACAAGGACCGCCCCATACCTCTGCCTGAGGAGGTGGACCCTACGCTTGTCCCACGGGGATGAAAGCACTATCCTCCTCCCCCCAGGGAGAGCTATCCTTCCGTCAAGGGACGAGGCGCAGTTTATGTGGACGAAGGGACGGGAAGCATTCTCCATTCAGGACACACCTCCGGCGGGCGACGCTGGGCTCTCCTCGCTCCACCCACCCCCTCGGCAAATAGCCTCTCTCCTTTATATTATGTCCGCCACCCCTTTACGCCCCCGGGATAGGGCGGGCCGCCAAAAGACCACCAAAAGTGACATGAACACAAAAAAATATCTAAACCTTGAATACAATAATGATGCATACAGGGTGGAGCAGATGGACGAGATAAAGATATATGACTATAAGAAGATGGACCTGAGGGACGCTGTTGTGGTGGAAGGGTTCCCCAGCGTGGGGTTGGTCTCAACGATAGTAGCCAACTACATAGTCACCGTCCTTAACCTTGACCTTCTAGGGGTCATGGACTCCCCCTTCTTCCCCACGGTCTCCGTGATCAGGGGAGGTGAGCCGTTCAGCCCGGTCAGGTTTTACGGGGGAGACATAGAGCCAGGAAGGAGGGACTCGAAGAAGATAGTGGTCTTCCTCTCCGAGTTCCAGCCCCCCTCCACGCTGATTAAGGGCATAACCACCACACTCCTGGATTGGGCCCAGGACAACCGTTGCGCCTACCTGATCTCCCCCGAGGGGCTCATTGTGGAGAGGCCCGAGGGGTTGGAGGTAAAGGAGAAGCTCCTCTTCGCCATAGGCTCCACTGAGCACGTGAAGGAGACCATACAGGCCAAGGGGATACCCATCTTCCAGGAGGGACTGATATCTGGAATCCCGGGGGTCCTTCTGAACGAGGGGAAGAGGAGGAACTTTGACGTCTTCTGCATCCTCTCGGAGACCCACGAGAACCTCCCCGATGCTAGAGCCGCAGCCAGGATTATAGAGGTGATGAACGCTCTCATACCGGAGATGGGGCTGGACCCCGCCCCTCTCTACAAAGAGGCCTCTGTTCTGGAGGAGAAGATGAAGGAGTATCAGAAGATGAGCAAACCCGGAGGGAAGAGGACCACCACTCCCCTACCATCTATGTACGGCTGATAGCATGCTTGAGGGGCATACCATGGAGGAGGTTTTAATCGTAAGATTTTCCGAGATAGCCCTCAAGAGTCCCAGGATCAGACGCTGGATGATATCCCGCCTCAGGAAGAACCTGGAAGATGCCCTGAAGGCGGCCGAGGTGGGAGGAAGGGTGGAGGAGAAGTGGGAAAGAATCTACATATGGACCGAGGATGTGAAGAAGGCCTCCGAGGCTGCAGGGAGGGTCTTTGGGGTCAGGTCCCTCTCCCCCGCCGTGGCGTATGAGTATATGGACCTTGAGGACCTCATTGAGAAGGCGGCAACGTGGGCGGAGGAGTGTGTGAGGGGCAGGAAGTTCGCGGTGAGGGCGAGGAGGGATAAGGACCTACCCTTCACCTCCATGGACATTATGGTGAAGCTGGGAGAGAGGCTTAAGCCCCTCGGAGAGGTGGACTTAACTAGCCCCCAGGTCACGGTGAACGTGGAGGTCAGAGGGAGAGTGGTTTATCTCTTCTCGGAGGTGCTGGAGGGTCCGGGGGGGCTCCCCTTAGGCACTCAGGGAAGAGCGCTCTCCCTCCTCTCCGGGGGCTTTGACTCCGCCGTCTCCTCTTGGTACGTGATGAGGAGGGGCGTTGAGCTGGACTACGTCACCTTTTCCCTTGCCGGCCCCCTTCAGATGAGAGATGCCCTTCTTGTAGCAGGGGTACTCTCCTCTCATTGGTCCCACGGATACCGCCCCACCCTCCACCTTGTTGACTTCTCCGGGGTTCTTGATGAGATAGAGAGAGTGGTTCAGGCTCCTCTCCGGGGGGTGGTTTTAAGGCACCTCTTCTACAGGGCGGCTGAGATGATAGCTGATGAAGAGGGGCACCTCTCCCTGGTCACCGGGGAGTCCTTAGGGCAGGTGTCTTCCCAGACCCTCTCCAACCTCTCTGCCGCATCCGCTGGGATAGGACTCCCTATACTAAGGCCCCTGATCGGAATGGATAAGGAGGAGATCATAGGGAAGGCTAGGGAGATAGGGACCGCCGAGCTCTCGGAGAAGGTTGTGGAGTACTGCGCCATCGCCAGGGGGTCTAGCATAAACCTGAGCAGGGAGAGGTTCATCCAGGTCCTAAAAAATATGAATCTTAGGGTCCTTGAGGAGGCCGTTGAAGGCAGGTGGAAGGTAAAACTTCCTGACGGCGCCCCGGGGGCGCTCTCCGAGATAGAGAGCAGAATAGAGAGCTGGCGCTACAGAGGGGATGAGGGAGAGGATGTGGTGCGGGTGAACTATGGAAAGGGAGTGCAGGTGGTGACCCCAAATGGATTTCCCCTCACCGGGAGAGAGCTCAAAAGGGCCCTTAAAGGGCTTAAGGGGGGTGAGGGGGTTCACAGGCTCCCCAGAGGTTTCACCTACGTATTCTCCTGCCCCACGGGGGGGTGGGCGGTGAGAATGGTCTCACTGCTGAGGAGCCTCGGATACGACGCCTACTACTCGCACTAGCCTTTCAGCTTACCTCATTCCATCTTCTTGAAGACGCCTATCTCTATCGCCTCCACGGGGGTGAGCTTCACCTCCTTCGTATATATCCGATAGGCCATCTGCTGGATACCATGAAGCTCCCTTGAACCTGCCCTCCAGGAGGAGAGGAGAACCTCCATATTGCCTCTAGCGGAGGAGCGGTAGAACCTCTCTATGAAGGCCCTGAAGAAGGCGTCCACCGCTATTTTGATGTCAAGGGTTCTCAAAGATCCGCCCCGCCTCAGATACTCCTCACCAATCTCCTCAAGAAGGTCCCGCAAGGCCCCCTTGGTGCGAAGTGTCACGGAGGGGGAGAACTCAACCTGGGGGAAAGCCCTCTTGAGCTCGGAGAGCACCTCCTCCCTTGAGAAGATGTCTTCCATCCTCTTAACCAGGGGCGGGACCACCCTGACCTCCTCGGTGGAGGGCCCCGTGCACTCCCTCACGAACTCTTGGATCTGCTTTTTGTCTATGACAGCCTCCCTGTCCACCATGAGCAGAAGCAGCGAGCCCAACAGTACCTTCGTCCCCTCCTCTATGAAGGGAGAGATCAGCTTTGAAACGGGTGTGTGAGTGAGGCTGGAGGCGAGGTTGAGGGCTGCCCTGACGTCGCTCTCAAGCCTAATGCCGTAGGTCTTCTTCATACAGAGGGTGAAGTGCACTACAATACTAATACCTTTGCATTACATAGGTAAGGCACAGATATGGAGTGTGCAAAGCTAAGGATGTGCTCCTGCATTGCAAAGTCCAGGCAACTTTTATATACACATATAGAATATAGCGGTCTACAAAAAATTCAGATTGACAAAGAGGGATGCGTATGAGAAGTAAAGTTCGTCTGAACGTGATTTTGGTGCTGATGCTTGTTATGAGCGGACTTGCCGGGCTGGTTATGTTCTCACCGGTATCCACCGGAGCCACGGCGTATGATGTCTCCATTTCCGTGCCTGTGGCTTCCAAGACCATATCTCCCGGCGGAAGGGCGCAGTACACCTACACCATAACCAACGAGGGTACCAATGCCGACCGCTACACCGTGAACATAACATACGACCAGAGCTACCGCAACAGAGGCTGGACCGCCACCATAACGCTGGTGTCCACCTCCTTGATATCCTCCGGGAACTCCGTTGCGGGAACGCTCATAGTAACCGCCCCCTCCAACGCCTCGGTGACGGATCAGTTCACCGTCATGATAAGGGTTACCTCCCAGACCGACCCTGTCAACTCCACCGCCAGCACCTATACAGTGACTGGGATCACCCCCCGGTATGGGGTCTCCATTCAGACCCCCGCCCCTAAGACGGCTAGCAAGGGCACCACGGTGACCTACCGCTTCAACGTGACCAACACCGGGAACTCCAACGATATAATAACCTTGACCGTTGTGAGCTATCCCACAGGCTGGGTACAGCCCCAGCTGAGCTATTCTGCCTCTCAGCTCCCCCCCAACGGGAAGATGCCGGTTAACCTTACTGTCTTCGTTCCCTACACTGCCACCGCACAGCCCTACTCCACCACCATACAGGCGGTCTCCAGCGGAAACTCCTCTGTGAGGGCCGTTGCAGTGATCACAACAAACGTGGCGCAGAATTACAATGTGGCCATAAGCTCGGAGGGGACGAAGTACGTAAGTATAGAACCAGGCTCCTTCGTTGTATTCAACGTCACCGTGACCAACATAGGAAATGGCTACGACCGCTTCTCCCTCTCCACCTACGTTCCATCCCAGTACGTGAACCAGGGGTGGAACGCTGATCTCTCCTCCGACAACACCGGAACTGATCTGCCCCCGGGTGGAACCTACAACACAACCCTGATCATAACCCCCCCACCCTCATCCAACAGACCCCGGGCGGGAGACAAGATGGAGGTGTGGATAAACGCCACCTCCATGTATGACACCTCAACACCCCGTGCAACAGCCTCCACCAAGGTCACCGCCCTTGTGAGGCAGTTCTTCAGCATATCACTGATGGGCATCGTGGTGACCCAGAGCGTGGACCCAGGCTCCACTGCAACCTTCCGCTTCCAGGTGAAGAACACCGGCAACGGTGAGGACAACGTGAGGTTCTCCGTGCCGGAGCTCCACGGCTGGAGCGCACCCTCCATCAACCCCAACTCTGTGACCTTGGGTTCTGGGGAGGTTGCCAACGTCTCCCTTACCATAAGGGCACCCTCCGGTGCCCTGGCCACGGAGCCCTACGTCTTCACCCTCTGGGTCAACTCCACCAAGTCCTCCGCCTCAGATTACCAGCTCTTCACAGTTAACGTGAACCAGACCTACCGGGTCAAGGTGGAGCCCCAGAGTGGCTACTCCGCCGTCATACCTGATGGCTACCCCGGCAGGTTCGTCTCGTTCCGCCTGAGGGCCGTGAATCTTGGCAACGGCGTAGACGACTTCGACCTCTCAGTGGGGTCCTCGGACCCGTCCCTCATCTCCACCTGGAACCCCACCCTTGACAGCCCCAGCATAGAGAGGCTGAGGCCCTCCGAGGGGTACAACTTCACTGTAACCATGTTCGTGCCCTTCAACGCCACAACCGGCAGCTACAGCTTCTATGTGAACTGCAGTTCAAGGTCCGACAGCACCAAATATTTCCGCCTCCCCCTGATAGTGCAGATACCCCAGCTCTACAACGTTGAGATCACATCAAATGCTGACAACCTTGCCGCCGGCTACTCAACTGTCACAAACCCCGTGAAGGTGAAGTTCAACATAACCGTTTACAACCGGGGGAGCGGGGATGACGACATAACCATAGGAATCAGCAGCGTCCCGTCGGAGTTCTCCGGCCTGTACTCCCTCTACTTCGCCGAGAACAGCGCCAGATCCATAAGCATATC
>NJDV01000032.1 GCA_002254765.1 Thermoplasmatales archaeon ex4484_36
TTCTTCGCCTTTTTCTCTTCTTTTTTCTTGATTGTAATGTCCAGGACACCGTTGTTGTACTTTGCCTCGATGTTCTCCGGGTCTGCGTAGTCGGGGAGGGGGATCTCTTTATAATATTTCCTGATCCCCGTGTCCACAGTGACTATCAAAGAAGAGTCCACAAGCTCCATATTTATGTCTTCTTTCTCCACTCCAGGAAGCTCCATAGTGATGTAGATATTCCTCTCATCCTCCATGACGTCTGTGAAGGGTTCTCTGACCCCTTCTGAAACCTTCTCTGCCTGAGGAACCGTTCCCATGTCATTGATAATCCTCTGGAACTTCCTCATCTCCTTCTCGAAATCATCTCCGAAGAAATCATCCTCTTTGTCCGTCACGCCCATCACCTCCTCATTTGATAGGTATCTTCTTGCCCTTTTTTCTCTTCACCGCTCTCTTCAGCGTTACCTCAAGCACACCGTTGTTGTACTTTGCCTCGATGGTATCAGGTTTTACCTTCTCAGGAAGGGGCACCTCCTTGAAGTACTTTCTCCCGGATCTCTCCGCTTTGAGCACAAGGGTATCCTCTGTGGCCTCCAAGTCTATGTCCTTCTTTTCCACCCCGGGCAACTCGAAGGTGATGATGATTTTATCCTCATCCTCCATCACATCGGTTAGTGGCTCAAGAATGGAGGAGGGAAGCGCTCTGCCCTCCCCCGGGGCCCCTAGTTCTGCCCGGAGTTGCCTCAGGAGAGAGGGGTCCCTCACGTTGCCGAACTCCTGCACGTGAGGCCTCCCATCAGGGCCTATTCTCATGGAGAAGCCGTAGACGATTGGTCCCCCCTCCTCGGGAGGCTTAAGGCGCCCCTCCTGAGCGGCCCTCATCATCCAGTTCATCTCCTCCTCCATGCGCCTAAACTCTCTCTCCATCCTTCTGCGCAGGTCGCTGAAGAGGTCGCCAAAAGGCTCCATGAACCGGCTCCCGAATCCCCATGGTCCGAAGTCCCAGAAGTCATCGTCGTGTATGCCCCAGAAAGGATACCTCCTCTCGCGGATTCTCCTCTCCGCTCTCTTCACATCCTCCTCATCCTTCTCTCTATCTCCTCTGAACGGGTTCCACTTTATCATCTTCCATCACCTCCTTTCATTCTTATGAGTAATTGATCGCGCTACCCTTATCTCTTTTCCTGGTCTCGGAGATCTTCTTGAGGGCGACCTCAAAGTGCCGAGGTCCAACCTCCTTCTTGAGCTTCTTCAACTCCTCAGGGGAAGCCCTGGGGTGTTTCTCGATGATCTCTCTCAGTGCTAACATGCCCGCCTCCTTGCAGATGGCGGCAATATCCGCCCCAGAGAGTCCGCTGGTTTTCTTAGCGAGCCCCTTTAAATCCACATCCTTGCTGAGCGGCATCTTTCGGGTGTGTATCTTGAAGATCTCCTCCCTTGCCTCCTCATCGGGCATGGGAATCTCAATTATGCGGTCAAACCTCCCTGGGCGAAGGAGAGCCCTGTCTATGAGGTCCCCTCTGTTGGTCGCCCCGATGACCACGATGTCCTTGAGGTTCTCCAGCCCATCCATTTCTGTGAGGAGCTGGCTGACCACCCTTTCAGTCACCTGCTCACCAGCGCTCATAGCTCCGCTCCTTTGAGGGGCTAGCGAGTCAAGCTCATCTATGAAGACCACACAGGGAGCGGCCTGTCTAGCCTTGCGGAAAATTTCCCTTATGGCCTTCTCCGACTCCCCCACCCATTTGGAGAACACCTCCGGCCCCTTGATGGAGATGAAGTTGGCCTCGCTCTCAGTGGCTACGGCCTTGGCGAGCAGAGTCTTGCCCGTTCCCGGGGGCCCGTGGAGGAGAATCCCCTTTGGGGGGTCTATGCCCAGCTCTCTGAAGAGATCAGGATATTTCAGGGGCCATTCCACAGCCTCTTTAAGCTCCTCCTTCACGCTGTTCAGTCCACCCACCTCCTCCCAACGAACGTTGGGTGACTCTATGAGGACCTCCCTTAGGGCGGAAGGTTCCATTTCCCGGAAAGCCTCCTCGAAATCCTTCATGGTCACCTTTATTTTGTTTTGTTCAGTATGGAGAGAGGAATCTCCTCTGCCCTGAAATCTATCTCTGGCAGAATCCTGCGCAGCGCACGCATGGCGGCCTCCTTTGCAAGGGCCGCTAGGTCCGCACCCGTATAGCCGTGGGTTATTGAGGCCAGATGCTTCCCCTCGTGTGAATCTTCAGTATCTCGAGGCGCCCCTCCCTATCGGGGATGCCAATCTCTATCTCCCTGTCGAACCTCCCGGGGCGCCTGAGGGCGGGATCTAGGGCGTTGGGTCTGTTGGTTGCCCCGATGACCACCACCTTCCCCCTGCTCTCCAACCCGTCCATGAGGGCTAGCAGTTGCGCCACCACCCTGCTCTCCACTTCCCCCTTCACCTCATCCCTCTTGGGTGCTATGGAGTCTATCTCGTCAATGAATATTATTGAGGGTGCGTTCTCTTGGGCTTGTTTGAAGATTTCCCTTAAGTTCTCCTCACTCTGCCCATAATATTTGCTCATGATCTCAGGGCCTGAGAGAGAGAAGAAATTGGCGTTCGTCTCGTTTGCCACAGCCTTGGCGATGAGAGTCTTGCCCGTTCCCGGGGGCCCGTAGAGTAGAACCCCCTTGGGCGGGTCTATGCCCAGCTTCTCAAAGAGCTCCGGATACTTGAGCGGGAGCTCTATCATTTCCCTTACTCTCTTCAGCTCCTCCTCCAGTCCCCCTATGTCGTCATATGTGACCCTTTCCACCCCTCCCCCCTTCACAGGCCTTTTTGAGATCTCAACGACCGTATCGGGCCCCAGGATTACCGCAGGGGCCATGGGCGAGAATGAAATCACCTGAAACTCTATCTTTCTACCCATGACGTTGAATGCCACGGAGTCCCCTTTGGTGAAAGGTCTGCCCATTAAGGCGTCTTTTAGGAACTCCTCACCCCCCATAAGCTCTAGCTCCTCGGTCGGGGCGAAACGTATCTTCTTCGCCCACTTGGCAGAGGGCAGAGCCCATCTGTACAGCGACGTAATCGTCTAAAGTGACGCCAGCGTTGTGCCGGGTTGAAGCATCCATTCTGATGATCCCCTTTCCCGTGTCCTCTGGGAGAGCAGGCCAAACCTTACCAACGGTGCGTCTGGATCCGGTGATAAAGATTATATCACCGGTCTTCAGACCGAGTTTCTCCATGACCTCTGGGTCCAACCTAACGAGACCCCTACCGATGTCGTTGCTTCTTGCCTCTGCCACCTTGACCTTGATTTCCTTTCCACTCATTCACTCACCTCCTCATGCAATCGTGAGCATGCTAAGACGGCATTAACATGTTATAAGGAACTCCTATTTAAGGGTTTCGCCAGAGAAAGAGAAATGATATCAGAGGCCCTCTATCATGTCTCTTGGAAGAATCCCGTCTACCAGCTCCTCCACCAGGGTCCGAATGGTCTCCTCTCGCATATCCAGCACCTTAGCTAACTCTTGCAAATCTTTTATTCCCTCCCACAGCATGTAGTAAAGAAGCTCCCTCTCCTGCCAGTCCCTCAGGTTCAGTTTCTCCTGCAAGGACTCCTTCAGGAGCTCGCCAATCCTGTCCTTCAGCGTAAGAAGTGCACTCCGGTACACTTCAATATCTCCGATCTCCCTCTCCACCTTCTGCATGAGCTCGGTGAGGGCCCTCTCCCTCTCCCCGGGGGCAGCCTTACCAGCCATTTCAATCTCACGTGAGACCTGAAGAAGTGCCTCTTTGACATCCTCTGGAAGGGGCAGCTTCTGAAGAGACCCCTTGAAGGTTATGAGGCGCTCATCGTAGAGGTTAGGGCCCACGTCCATAATGACGGTGTACCTCCCCTGAAGGACATAGAGTTTTCTAGGGGGGCCGCCAGAGTCGGAAGGGGCCGGGTAGGATCTTACCAGCCCTCCTTCTTCCAGGACTTTAAGATGGTTCATGACCACCTGCTGGGAGAGCCCCAGCTCCCTTGCGAGCTGAAGGGGATAATTGGGTGAGATCGCCAGCTTCTGAAGTAGTTTTCGTCTTATGGGATTCTCAAGCAACGTTATGGCGGTCGAGAGGTCCATGGTTTCCTCTGTGTCCTCAGGCATATTCACACCACCTATACAAGCTGATATTGGCATTATTGATGTATACACTACGGTATATAAACATTCCCACAACTTAATGCTGGATGCGCAGCGCTCAAACGAGCTTCTCCTGGAAGCGTCTGTAGAAGTTGAGATCGAACTTCACGAATCTGGCGACGGCCTTGCTCTTTGTGAAGAGAAGGCTGTCGTGCTTGCTTATTTTAACCTGATAGGCGCCGTCTATCGCAAGCACTGCCTTTCTGCGCGGGTGTGCCACCTTCACAGTGATTACAGCGTGGTCGGGCAGAACAATGGGGCGTGAGGAAATTTTATATGGTGCGATAGGCACTAAGACCAGTGCGTTCACCCTTGGATCCAGAATGGGGCCGCCTGCACTCATGGCGTAGCAGGTGGACCCGGTGGGGGTGGAAATAATAAGGCCGTCAGCCCGTAGCAGTTCGGCCCAGTACATGTCTACATAGACCTCAAATTTCTGCATTTTAGATATGCTAGCGGTGTGCAGCACTGCTTCATTGGTGGCATCAGGAAGCCGCTCTCCGTTGAGAATAGTTTGAAGTTTTATGCGGTCCTCAATGACGTAGTTCCCCTCCCTGACACGTTTTAAGGCCTCCTCCACGCTCTCAGGCCGCACGTCCGTCAAAAATCCCACCTCGCCCACATTCACGCCCAGGACGGGCGCTGGGTTCTTCTGAAGGGTCCTTAGGAGTGTTCCGTCCCCACCTACCGTAATTATAACATCAACATCCATCTCTTCCAGCGGCTGACTCGTGAGTCCCTGAAAGAACCTCCTTTCCTGAAGGGCCCCCTCTTCCAGAATGACCTCTTCCTCGGTCTCCTTCAGGAGTTCCACGATCTTTCGGGCCACGACGATGGCCTTCTTCTTACCGGTGTGAACTACCAGTCCAAACCGCATCCTGCCCCCCGGGGGATAATGTCCTTAACCCTTTATATTTATATTGATGAATGAGCAAGTGACCCAAGGGAAATTGAGAGATGCGGATCAGCGAAGAAGGATTCGACCGAACCCCATCGAGGATCATGCATGTAAAAGGGGATTTTAGGTGCCGGTTAAGAGATGCGGGAAAGCAGGGGTTTTCTCGGCGAGGCACCGCTACTCTTTTAGAACGTCATCAAGAGGGGGATAGAGGGTTTTCAAAAGAACCGGGTCGCCGACGGCCACAATGCACCGCCTCTCCGTTGGAGTGGCCCTCATTTTTGGTTTGTAGAGCATCTCCCCCTCAATGGCAAAAAGGACTCCACCAGCCTCTTTCAGAATCAGGGAAGAAGCAGCGATGTCAAAGGTCCTTATACCCGTTCCAAGTTGAACGAAAAGGTCAAGGGCACCCGCAGCAACCAGACACATTTCAAGAGCGGCGGAACCCAGGTAGCGTATCTTGCTTGCGGCCTTCAGGAAGCGAAGAGCCTCTTCTATATGGCCCCTGCCCACGAAAACGGAGAAGATGGCATCCTCCTCCCTATAGGGCCTAACCTCTATCCTCCTGCCATCCAGATAAGCGCCCCTCCCTTTGATCGCCCAGTATGTTCTCTCGGAGGGCAGCTCAAGCACTACCCCCACTTGGGTGGCCTCAAGCCAGTTCTCTCTCCTCTCCTCTCCTAGGGCTAAAGAAATGGAGTAGAAGGGGACGCCTCTTATGGCGTTGGAGGTGCCGTCTAAGGGATCAACTACCATAAGTTCGGGTTCCATGCCCCGGATATAACCTCTCTCCTCGCTCAGAACCGACCCCCGAAAGCCCTCTTCTTCTAGATATTTGAAAAGGAGATCCTCAGCCACCTTGTCAATACTATGGGTGTAGGTGCCGTCCACACCCTTCCCCACCACGTCCCCTCCTCCCCCATAGGGGAACCTCTTCAGGAGCTCCTCTCCTGTGCGGAGGGCCACTCTCTTCATCTTCTCCTGCGCCAACTCTGCATCGTCAAGCCACATTTTCTCAGCCATCCTCTCATCAGGGGTGAGTGAAATATCCTATTAGCCCACCTTCCGACCGTTCTATGCGGGCGAATCCGAACCTCTCAAACTGTACGACCTCCCCCATCTCTTTCTCTATCAATGGCTCCACAAGTCCCCTCTTTACCTCCCCATCCGGCATGTAAATGGTCATGGGAAGGGAATTAGGGGGGCACCACTCATATATCTTACCCCGCATACCTTGGGCATCCCCGGGGAGCGCTTTGAGATATATAATACCCCTCTCTTCACCCACCAGTTCCGCGTTCGTGAGGTCTTTGAGTCTGAAAATCGTTGGGGGGATGAGCGTATCAACAGTCCGGCCTGAGAGGTATATCACTGAGCCCTCCCCCCCAGGGAGGGGAGAGGGTTTGAGATAATATTCTCTTCTTCCCCTCTCTAGGTGCTGAGGGTGTAGGGGGGCGGTGGAACGCAGGGGCCTGTCGTGGTAGAGGAAGGCCTCTTTCGGTCTCTCCACAAAGAAGTAGCGATTGGCCACATCGTCTATTAGCGTCCTGTTTATCGAGTAAAGGTTCTGGAAGGATACAGTTATGTCGACGGGCTTGACACCCACCTCCACCCAGAATTGGCGGATAGCCTCGGGCCTGAACCCTCTTCTCTTTAAGGCCCGCAAGGTCCCCAGCCTCACATCGTCCCACCCCGAGTAGTTACCCTTTTCGATCTCCTCCCTTATGGTAGAGGTCTTAAGCTGCACATCGGGGATAGAAACCAGCCCGTAGTGTATGAATATGGGGAGGGGCCACCCCATGTGCTTGTAGACGTACTCCTGCCGAAGCGTGTTGTTCAGATGGTCCTTTCCCCTCAGGATGTGGGTGCAACCCATCAAGTGATCGTCCACAGCTACGGAGAAGTTGTAGAGGGGATACACCCTGTAGCGATCACCTACTCGGGGGTGAGGCACGTCAACTATCCTCAGGGCCGGGAAATCCCTTACAGCAGGGTTGGGGTGGGTAAGGTCGGTTTTGACCACCAATGTGGCCTCATTCTCACAGTAGACCCCTTCCAGCATCTTCTCCCACTCTTCCATCTGAACCTCAACTGGCCTCTCCCTATGGGGGCAGGGGGTGCCTTTCAGCTTAAGTTTACGCCACTCCTCTGCGGGGCATGTGCAGACGTAGGCGGCTCCCCTCCCAATGAGCTCTCTTGCCACCTGGTAGTAAATCTCCATGCGCTCGGATTGTATGTACATCTTGTGAACCTCAACCCCCAGCCAGAGAAGATCCTCTAGGATCATGTCGTAAGCATCGGGGTCTATCCTACGTGGGTTGGTATCCTCAAGCCTTAAAATGAACCGCCCCTGGTAGAGCTTCGCATACTCATCGTTAAGTATTGCTGCCCTGCTGTGGCCCAGATGAAGGGGACCTGAGGGCCCGGGTGCGAAGCGCAGCACAACCCCCCCCTCTACGGCTCCTTCAAGAGGGGGCAGCACAGGGCTGGGGCTCTCCCTCTTTTCTTTTTGAAGACACTCTCCGGACTCCTCCAGGAACCTCTCCATCTCCTCAGGAGACATCCTGTTAACCTCCCCAACCACCTCTTCCACAAGAGCCCGTATCGCGTTGGGGTCCTCTCGGGCCTCGGGAAAGATTGCATAGACTTTTCCCAGGACCGCTTTGGGAGAGGCTCGCCCCCCGTGCTGCAGTGCATTCTTCACCGCTAAAAGTTTTATTTCATCCCTCAACGATACCACATCCTTTTGAAGGCGCAGCCCTACACTATCGCAACGCCTATATAAAAGTATATATAGCGAGATACCCTACCCAGCATGTCAAATGGAGGCTTTCTGAAGACACCCCCCATTAACCACGGTTAGAGGCACTAAGTTAAGATGTGATGGAAATGGCAGATAACGGTGCAGAGAAGTATACGAGCAGACAGCTCCAGGTATTGGAGGGGCTCGAAGCGGTGAGGAAAAGACCTGCCATGTACATCGGCTCCACAGACGCTCACGGCCTGCATCACATGGTGTATGAAGTTGTGGACAACGCCATAGATGAGGCTATGGCAGGATACTGTGACTTCATCGAGGTGACCCTTCATCGGGACGGATCCGTTACTGTAAGAGACAACGGAAGGGGCATTCCCGTGGACATACATCCGGAGTATAAGATCCCCGGGCTCGAGCTGGTGATGACTCGCTTACACGCCGGTGGAAAGTTCGGCAAGGGTGCCTACAAGGTCTCCGGAGGTCTTCATGGGGTGGGGGTTTCGGTGGTGAACGCTCTATCCGAGTACCTTGAGGTGGAGGTATGGAGAGAGGGAAAGAGGTACTATCAGAGCTACAGGAGGGGAGTAGCGGAGGGACCCATGAAGTTACTGGGAGAAGCACCTCCTAATAAGACCGGCACCCGGGTGACCTTCAAGCCAGATAGAGAGATCTTTCAGGTCCACAGCTTCGATTATGACACTCTTGCTACGAGAATGAGGGAGATCGCCTTTCTTAACAGGGGCTTGAAAGTTGTTATAAAGGACGAAAGGACGGGACAGGAGGAGGAGTTCTTTTACGAAGGCGGCATCGTGGAGTTTGTGAAATGGCTCAACCGCACTAGAACCCCCCTTCACCCTGAGCCCATATATATCTATTATGAGGGGGGAGAGATCGTTGAGGCGGCCATGCAATTTACCACGGATTACAGGGAGAACATATACACCTTTGTGAACAACATCCCCACACCGGAAGGGGGGACCCATCTATCAGGGTTCCGAGCGGCTCTCACCCGGGCTGTGAGTGAATATGCTAGGGCCCATGGGCTCATTAAGAATGGGCAGAACCTTCACGGCGAGGACGTTCGCGAGGGATTGACGGCCGTTCTCTCCCTCAAGATCACCGAACCCCAGTTCGACGGCCAGACAAAAACCCGGCTGGGCAACTGGGAGATTAAAGGCATCGTGGAAGGTGTGATATACGAGAAACTGAAAGAGCATCTTGAAGAGAACCCCGCTGTGGCGGAGAAAATAATTGGGAAGGCACTGGATGCGATGCGGGCCCGGGAGGCGGCGAGGCGGGCCCGAGAGCTCACAAGGAGGAAAAGCCTTCTTGAGGGTGGGGGGCTCCCTGGAAGATCCTGAATGTGGAGAAAGCCAGATTTGACAAGATCCTTTCAAACAAGGAGATAAGAACGATAATCACCGCACTAGGGTGCGGGATCGGGGACGAACTGGATCTAGACAAGTTGAGATACCACAAGATAATAATAATGACAGACGCCGATGTGGACGGCGCCCATATAAGAACACTCCTCCTCACTTTCTTCTACAGATACCTCAGGGACATTATAACCGCTGGCTATCTCTATATCGCCCAGCCGCCCCTTTATCGGATAAGAGTGGGACGGGAGACCTTCTACGTTTACAGCGAGGAGGAGAAAGAGGAGCTCCTCCAGAGATATCCGGGCAAGAAGGTGGAGATACAGCGCTTCAAGGGCCTTGGAGAGATGAACCCCCAGCAACTGTGGGAAACCACAATGGACCCCCGCCGGAGGAAGCTCTACAGGGTGACCATAGAAGATGCCATAATGGCAGACGAGCTTTTCACCCTCCTTATGGGCGATGCTGTTGAGCCCAGAAGGGAGTTCATACAGAAACACGCCAGAGAGGTGGCGGAGCTGGACGTCTGACAGAACCTAAGGAGGCATGATTTTGAAGGCGGAGAGCATCCCCGATGAGGGAAGGGAAGAGCACGGCGAGGTGCTTGACAGGGATGTGGTAGACGAGCTTAAGACATCCTATCTCACCTATTCCATGAGCGTCATCGTGGGGAGGGCCCTCCCCGATGTGCGGGATGGATTGAAGCCCGTTCACAGACGCATCCTCTACTCCATGTACGAATCTGGACTAACCTCCAAACGGCCCTACAGGAAATCCGCGAGGGTTGTGGGAGAGGTCTTGGGTAAGTATCACCCCCACGGGGATGCTGCCGTGTACGATACGCTGGTTAGAATGGCACAGCCCTTCTCCATGCGATACCCCCTTGTGGACGGCCAGGGAAACTTCGGCTCTCTAGATGGCGATTCCGCAGCGGCCATGAGGTACACCGAGGCCAGGCTGTCAAAGATTGCCGAGGAGATGCTGGTGGATATAGAGGAGGAGACTGTGGATTTCGTTCCTAATTACGACGGGACCCTGAAGGAGCCCACAGTTCTTCCAGCTAGGTTGCCCAATCTCCTTGTGAACGGGACCACCGGTATTGCCGTTGGCATGGCTACATCCATGCCCCCCCACAACCTCCGGGAGGTGGTTGACGCCCTCCTTCTGGTGCTGGATAACCCGGAGGCAGACCTCAGGGAGATCATGAACATCATTCCGGGGCCGGATTTTCCCACGGGTGGTATAATTGTGGGAAAGGCACCCATTATGGAAGCATACCACACCGGCAGGGGAAGGATAAGGGTACGGGCGAAGACCCGTCTGGAGGTGGGTAAGCGGTCGAGGATAGTAGTGGAGGAGATCCCATATCAGGTCAATAAAGCCAATATGCTTGAGAAGATGGCGGAGCTGATAAAGGCCGGAGATCTGCAGGGTATAGTGGACTTACGGGACGAGTCAGACAAAGAGGGGGTGAGGATAGTCATCGAGCTGGGAAGGGATGCCAATGCGGAGATAGTGCTCAGAAACCTCTTCGCCCATACGGATCTTGAGGTTACCTATTCCATAATAAATCTGGCATTGGTGAATAACGAGCCCCGGGTCCTCTCCCTTAAAGAGCTTCTCAAACATTTCCTCGACCATCGTAGACAGGTGGTGAGAAGGAGGACGGAGTACCGACTTCGCAAAAGCCGGGAACGTCTGCACATTCTGGAGGGTCTCAGGCTGGCTATAGAGAGGATAGACGATACCATAAAGATAATACGCTCCTCCTCTTCCCCGGAGGAGGCCAGAGGCAGGCTCATGGAGAGGATAGGGCTCAGCGAGAGACAGGCGAACGCCGTCCTTCAGATGCAGCTCCAGCGCCTGACAGCCCTTGAGAGGGGCAAGCTGGAGGGGGAGATCGAGGAGCTCACCAGAACGATAAGGGAGCTGACGGAGATCCTTCAGGTCCCAGGGAGATTGGAGCGGGTGATAAGGGAGGAGCTTGTAGAGCTGAAGAAACGCTATGGGGATGAGAGAAGAACCCAGATTATTGAGGGGGGCGAGGAGGAGGTCACAGACGAGGATCTCATACAGCGGAAGGACCTGGTGATATCGTTTCTTCATAGCGTCAACCCACGATTACATTCTTTTCTTCACGGATAAAGGTAAAGTGTACTGGCTCAAGGGCTATCAGATTCCCGAGACCCCCCGGGGTGCTAGAGGGAAGCCCCTAATACAGCTTCTGAGATGCCTTGATCCGGGGGAGGTTGTCACCACAGCGATCCCTGTAGAGAGCTTCAGCAAGGATGAGGCCTTGGCATTTGTCACCCAGAAGGGGACGGTAAAGAGAACATCTTTGGAGGAGTTCAGCAGACCCAGAACAACGGGCATAAGGGCCCTTCTTCTGGATGAAGATGACACCTTAATCTCCGTCCTGAAAGGGACTGGAGAGAGCGACATCCTGATAGCGACTCGATGGGCCCAGGCGGTGCGGTTCCCGGAGAGAGAAGCTCGGTGTATGGGAAGGGCCGCCAGAGGTGTAAGGGGTGTGAGGCTGGCGAAGGGGGACGAGGTCGTGTCTGCAACCCTTGTCTCCCCTGGAGATACCCTCTTTTCTGTAACAGAATACGGTTATGGCAAGCTCACCCGTGAGGGGGATTACAGAAGGACCCGAAGGGGCGCAAAGGGCGTGATTGCCGCTAAGATAAATATGCAGACTGGGGGACTGGTGGGAGTTGAGGTGTGTCCCCCAGAGAGCGACATCCTACTCTCCACCGACAAGGGAATGGTTATCAGAATTCCATCCTCCGATGTCCCACTTTATGGGAGAAACTCCCGGGGTGTGAGGATTATGAGGGTGGATGAAGGGGAGAAGATAACGGACTTCACCATCCTTCCGCCCTGAATCAAAGGGCCTTCTTAAGTGGTATTCCGCAATCAGGGCAGTAATTCCATGTGCTCTTAACGGGGAAGCCGCACAGAGGACAGGAAGTGTCCGTTATATGCAAGTTCTGAGGCAGTGCGGGGGAGCCCTTGCTTTCAGCCCCTACCAGGGCGGGTCTTCCGATCTCCGGGTGTTTGGTCAGGTTATGGCCACCGCAGTGGGGACATGTCATTTTTCCGCCGCAGCCAAACCGCTCGCAGACATCAATCCCGAAATTGCCGCCGCACCTCTCGCAGTAGGGATTCACATACCTTTTACAGTCATTGCAATACGCCACCATTTAAACACCTCAAAGCAGCGGGATGTTTTATAAATCACACGCACTGATATATTTACTTTTTCTTAAGCGCCCCCAGGGCTTGTCCTTTCTCTTTGACCATATCCACGTATTTAGGTCCAAGACGGTAAGCCAACTCTTCCAGCTCCTTCAGGTTCCTGAGATAGATAGCCTTAGACTCAGTCTCAATGAGGTCGTTGAATTTCTTTCTAGATCGGGCTAGATACCAGAAGTATCCAATGCCCACAAGCGCAAACAGCACGCCTAGGATGAGGATCCACCAGTTGTAGGGGCCCACGGGGTGGGGGTGTGGTCGGCGGAGGAGGTCGGAGGTCACTTAATCCAAATTCTTATATAACATAAAGTCATTTTAACTCCCTCAAGGAGTACTCCTAATAGAGGCAATTTTCCTGAAGTAAACGTTCTAGCATATGTGGCGACGTTTAAGAATTACTGAAAAATGGAGGGAAATCTCATGAAGAGTAGGAAGAGACTGGCAATCTTCGCCGTGTGGCTCTTTGTGGCTGCTGCTTTTCTTGGTGCTTTCGGTGCTCAGCCATCAGCGGTGGTAATGAGCGCCGGGGAGGGGACGATCCCTTCTCCTGCATTGGACCTGCCTGGGATAATGGCGGGAGATGTTAATAAAACGGTATTTGGGGCGGATTACACCCCCTCAACTGCCACTACGGGGGAGCAGCTGAACTTCTCGGTGAACGTCACCGATGATGTGGCGGTATATGGTGTGTGGGTGGAGTATTGGTACGGTACGGGATCACATACTAATAGTACCATGACGCAAGGGACTGGCGACATCTGGTACCACATAATTACCGTAGCAGACACGTTGGACACTCTTCACTACATATTCCATGCCAATGACACATCCGATAACTGGAATGAAACCAGCATGAAGAACATAACCATCACGGACAATGACCGACCGGTGTTCGGTACGGATGGGGTGGCGGACACACTGGACACGCTCTACTACATATTTCATGCCAATGACACATCCGATAACTGGAATGAGACCAG
>NJDV01000033.1 GCA_002254765.1 Thermoplasmatales archaeon ex4484_36
AGAGAGAGTTTCTCTAGTACATATTTGGCATAGTAGCCATAAATATAGAGGGAGATGCCATTGTCCAGAATCTGCGTCTTTATTATGGACGCTTTGTCCCTGTAGAAGTAATTGGAAGCCACTATCACCACAAGCGAGTAGGAAGTGAAGGACATGGAATCACTCCACTGAACCTGCTCGTAGCTCCATCCTTCTTGGTCCGCAATCTTCTTCACCCAGACGAAAATCTCGTTCTCATATCACTCCACTGAACCTGCTCGTAGCTCCATCCTTCTTGGTCCGCAATCTTCTTCACCCAGACGAAAATCTCGTTCTCATATGTGTTCGCACTGGAGCCCTGGGTGGCTAGGAGAATGTCTGCCCCGGAAGCCCTCACTCCTGAAGAGGGGCTCCGCACGTTCGCCACACCCTCGGCATCCCCTGTAATACTTTTTTCCTTTCCCGACAACTTGCTGCTCATAGATACCACCCCCTTCAAAGAACCAGTACGGTTAATACGATGGTTACCATCAGTACCCTTTTCAGAAGCACACTATACACCTCCATTTTAAAAGAACCTCTATTAGGGAGCTGAAACTGCGGTTGTGTGGCACCATACCTATGATGCTACGTCTATAAAGTTTATGGTATTGTCATATAAAAAATTTGTTGGATGCTATCTGAATACTTCCTCCATTCCTTGGGGGAATTGACCCTCCCGGGGGAGGAAGAAAAAAGACTGATAGGCATTATTGAAGATGTCCTTGAAGTCACGGGAATCTTTTTATTATACGGCGAAATCCTCTTTGGTGGGGTCCAATATGCCCATGACTGTCGTCGAGAAGATTATGGCCGCCCACAGCGGGAAGAAGAGCGTCTCTGCGGGTGACATCCTCTGGATAGACGTAGATGCGAGAACGGCTAGAGACTTCGGCGGGCCCAACGTGGTGAAACACCTTAAAAAGAACTTCGAACCCCCATATGTTGCAGATCCCAAGAGAACCTTTTTCACTTTTGACCTGAGCACCCCAGCAAGAACAATAAAATACGCCATAAGCCAGCATCTGCTCAAGGAGTTCGCTAAGGAGACGGGGGTTGCGGTCTTTGACGTGGATGAGGGGATAGGCACCCACGTGCTTATAGAGAAGGGCATCGTTAGGCCCGGGGACGTTGCAGTTGGAACGGACAGCCATTACAACATTCTGGGGGCGGTAGGTGCCTTTGGCCAGGGGATGGGGGACAAAGACATTGCCTTCGCTTTCAAGACTGGCAGGATTTGGTTTGAGGTGCCCCCCACTATGAAAATAAAGGTAGAGGGCGCCTACTCCTGGCCTGCGACAGCAAGGGACCTCACCTTTGCGGTCATGAGGGAGGTAGGCTCCTCCGGGGCTCTAGGAAGGGCAATTGAGTACACGGGGGATGCTGTAGAGAGGCTCTCGCTGGACGGCAGGATAACCCTAGCATCGCAGACCACGGAGATGGGGGGCATCGTTGGATTCATACCTCTGAACGGGGAGGTCAGACGGTTCCTAGAGGAGAGGAGTGGACAGAGGGTGAAAGAGGTTCTGCCGGATAATGATGCGGAGTATGTTGACGAGCTGAGCGTGGAAGTGGTGGGGCTAGAGCCCTTGGTGGCAGCACCTCCAAGTCCTACAAACGTCAAATCCGTATCCGAGCTTGAGGGGATGGAAATAGACTCCGTCTTCGTCGGCTCCTGCACGGAGGGGCGCTATGAGAACCTTCTTCAGGTGGCAAGGGTGCTGAAAGGAAAGAAGGTAAAGAAGGGAGTCACCTTCAAAATAACTCCGGCCACGAAAGAGGTTTGGGCCCGTGCCATACGGGATGGCCTGGTCGACATCTTCCTTAAGGCGGGGGCGGTTGTCTTCTCCAACCCAGGCTGTGGAGGCTGTGCAGAAGGAATGGCAGGGCTTGTGGGGGAGGGGGAGGTGGAACTGTCTACCACAAACAGAAACTTCCCCGGAAAACAAGGCCCGGGGAAGGTCTATCTGGTCTCAGCAGCCACCGCGGCGGCCTCGGCGGTTAAGGGTTATCTTACAGGAGCGTGGTAGGGTGAAGCCAACTGTGATCAAGGGCAGGGTATGGATGCTCACGGACGATAAGGGAAGAAGGCTGGACGATGTGGACACTGACATGATATACCACAACCGCTACCTCACGGTGACGGACCCGGAGGATATGAAGAGATATGCCTTCTCAAACCTCCCGGGGTGGGAGGATTTCCCCAAGAAAGCAGTGCCGGGTGATATACTTATTGTGGGCAGGAACTTTGGCGCAGGGTCCTCCCGCCAGCACGCAGTTGACTGCTTCATAGCACTCGGGATATCCGCCATAGTGGGGGAGTCCTTCGGTGCCATATACAAGAGGAACGCCATAAACTCCGGCTGGCCCCTCCTTGAGGCCCCCGGGGTCTTTGACACCGACCTCAAAACGGGGGATGTGGTGGAGATAGACCTGAAGAGGGGAGAGATAAAAAGGGAGGGAGAGCTTCTAATCAGGGCAAAGCCCTTCTCAAGGGTTCAGATGGACATATATCAAGCCGGGGACCTTTTCGCCTACGCTAAGACCTCCACTAAGGCGTCTCCTCCTCCTCGCTCTGGGCAGGGAAGAAACGGGTGATGCTGTCTGATCGGTCCCACGTTACCAGTTGGGCCCTTATGAGGTTCTTCACGTGGTAGTTGACAATCTGCCGGGATATGCCCAGCTCCCTCGCGATATCCTTCACCGTTATGCCGGGCCTCTCAAGGATCTTGTTGAATATCTCCTCCTGCTTTGTTATGTTGCCCCTCACCTGGTTTACGGATACCTCCGTGGGATAGTACCTGCGGTACATCCCATCTATCTCACTTCTTATGAAACCGTGCTTCTCAAGGACCCTGAGGTGATATGCCAGTGTTCCATTGTTGAGGTTTAGGTTCCTCTTTATGTTTGAATAGTGGTCCCCGGGGTTCGCTATGATATAGCCGCGTATGAGACCTCTTATCTCATGATCCAGGACGTCCTTTTTGCTCAACTTTGAGTAAAGGTTCACGGCTAGTGCAAATATAAGCGTCCCAAACATCACGTACATAATCAACGCCAGTATACCACCTCCCAGAAGAAGCACTCCAATTAACTCTGCCCTCCCAACCTCCTTCCCAGTGGTGGGCGTGAAGTCCCAGCCAGGAGATAGGGGGAAGGGGTCTGAGTTGTCTCCCACCCCATCACCATCAGAATCCTTCCATTCGTTGGGGTCTAAAGGAAAAGCGTCATCTGCATCCCCCACACCGTCCCCGTCGTAATCCTGCCAGTTCATGGGGTCGTTGGGGAAGGCATCCAGGAAATCTGGATAACCGTCACCGTCAGAATCTACAGGCTTAAATGGGCTCGGAATGCTTATCTGAACGGCGGCTGGCAGGGAGCTTTTATCGCCGGTCAGAGCCCTGATTTGAATGCGGTATTCGCCGGCGGAGAGGAGGTCATAAGGCAGAAATATGGACCACTCCTCTGTGCCTTCCGCTGGGCTCCACTCACCGCTGTCCACCCTCCAGAGGACCCTCTCTACCGGGTCGTCCTCATCCCCTGCCACGCCCCATATCTCCACACCCTCCTCTCCCATCCGTTTTCCCTCAACCTTTATCCAGATGGGGTCATCAACCGCCACCACCACCACCCACATCGTGCCAGAACCCACAACCTCTCCCTCCTTGAAGGCCTCCACTACAACCACCCCCTCCCCATAGCAGTTCCTCTGAGGGGTCAGGGTAATGTTGCTCTCCCCCATCCGGACCTGCATCCACTGGAGGCTGCACTTGGCCCGAAGAGTCACACCTTTGAAGTCACCCTCAATCTTCAAAGGCACGGTGGTTGGAGGAGAGTCCTCAAGCATGTTCAGCCTGTACGGCAGTTTCACAGACACAGGGTTCGACGGTATAAGCTTGAGAACCAGCTTTACAACAGAGCGGTTCAGCCTCTCCGGGACAGAGTAAGCCCCGGGGGCGTGGGGGAGGGGTGAGAGGGGCTCATCAGAGGCAAGGAGCTGAACCTCCACCTCGCTTTCAGCGTACAGTTCTCTCGTCCAGCCCATAAGAAGGTGCCCGGATCTTATTTCAAGGCTGAAGGCGTCCGTTATATAGGTCAAGAGGGCCTTCTCCCCGCTGAGGAGGTAGTAGAGAATCTCTTTCCCCTCCGGGTCCACTGCTGGAGGGGTTCTCTCAAGGTCAAGGAGCGTTCCACTATCTCCCCGAACGGTGAACTCAAGGCTGCCGATGGTTATCTCAGGGGGCTCATTCTCCCTCACAACAATAAGCTCTATCGGCGGGGCATCTACAGACCACACACCGTCGTAGGCCGTCACCTGAATAGTTCCGTGTATGGGGGAGACGACCGTAAGGGGCGGACCTATGCGGAGGATGGACCCCTCCAGGTGAACCTTGATTCCGGGCAAACAGTAGGTCTCAACGGAGTATTGAAGTTCATCTGGGGGGAGCATGTCATCCCTGAAATGCTCAGATAGATCAATTATCACCTCCTCCCCGCCCATTCTCAGCTTTACCTGCCCCGGGAGGGGGGAGAATATCTCCGGCGGGGCATTCCACAGCAGGTGAGGGGAGGAGAGCACTACCAATCCGGGGCCGGTTCCCACCACCTTAATGGGAAGGTCCCCTGACCTGCTGACTACGCCGCTCAAATAATCTTTCAGAGTGGCGTTGAGGAGGGTGGATATGGTCACATTCAGCGAATAGGTCACGCTGAGGTTTTTAAGGAGCGCCATACCCTCCACCACCTGGAAGGGGAGGTACACCTCCTTGAAGGCGTTTCCCCATCCATCGGTAAGAACCCTGCCGGTGCTACGAATGTGAGAGGGCTCCACAACCTCCCTCCTCTCACCTCCCACAAGCTTCTCCATTCCCGCAGGAGTGGAGAGGACGCAGTACCTCCTTAAGGGGTAGTCCAGGACGAGCACTGTTCCGCCGTACACCCTGGGACCGAAGATGGTGAGGTACTCGGGCGTGAAGACCGCCGCTGGGGGACAGTAATAGAAGGCCCTGCTGACTTTAAGAATAGGTGGGTACTCACCCATACCCTCCGAGAAGGCGTAGATGGTCAGGTCCCTCCTCTGATTCCAAGCCAGAAGGTAGAAAACACCATCGGTAGGAGAGCCGAAGGACTTCAAACTCCAGGGGGACGAAGAGCCGCCGAGCCTCCCCAAGGGCAGGTGGTCAACTCTGCCCTCCTGCAGGTGAACCCTAAAAAGCGTTCTGTTATCTGGGGAGTAGAGGAGCAGGGTTCGCCCTGCGGAGAATAGAATGAACCTCTGCTCGGAGTACTCTCTTCTCCGGAAGGTGGTGTTTATCTCAGCCCCTCTGAAGGGAGGGGTGAGGGGCACCTTCAGATACTTAAGATACGAAGTGTCATCTACTATTGCAACAAAGGAGCAGTTGCCCGAGCGCTCCTTGAAGAGGACGGGGGAGTATACACTCTTTGAAAGTCTCACACTGGAAGCGGTCATGCGGGAGGTGGATATGTGATAGAGGTAGGAGGGATATTGGGTCAGGATTGCCACCTCTACCCCGCCTCTGCCTGAGAAGCCTTCGGCCCAAACGGGCCATCCGCACACGTCAAAGCCTCCCAGAAGAGTTCCATTGAGGAGTAGGTATACCTCCCTTGTGGAGATCTCCCTGGCGTCGGTGTAGAGAATTGCAGAGCGGGGAAGGGAGCGGAGAGGTACAGGGTAGAGGGGGCTGGAAAGCCCTCCCTTGATCACACTCCTTGAGAAATCCCCCTCGCCGGGTCTTAGGATCTCAAGCTGGTAGGCGCCCTGTGTGTAGTGCAGTGCCAGAAGTTCCACACCACCTTCAAGAGGCAATGTCCATTTACATCCCTCTCCGGGGCTCAGCCATCTCTGCTCCCCCCTCCCCGGGATGGGAAGGGGCTCCACATCAACCTTTCCTCCCCGGACCAGCGCCCCTTCAGGAAGCAAGAAGCCTGTGGAGGTGTTGGAGGATGGGTGTAGAACCCTCCTCCGAGAGGTGTCCATGAAGCCACTCTGCTCTCCGAAGGAGCCAAAAGGCGGACCGCCGAATCCCCACTCCAGGAGGGAGTCTGCTCCGAGGTCTAACCCCACCTGGGAGGGGTAGGGGGGGCCCGCTCCGGTGGCGATTCTCAGTGAGAACTCCTCCACGCTTTTTATCTCCCCCCTAACGCTCACAGTGATGTTTGATACAGAATCCTCGCCAGGGGAGAGGCGGATAGTGACCTCCTCTATCTCCTCTCCACCCAGTGAGAAGGTGTTCACCTCCTCCGCAGTTACAGGGGAGAGGAGCATGGGGAGGGTGAGGAGGGCGGTGAGGAGGAGTTTCCTAATCATTGGGTATTGTTTAATTTTCGTTTTATTTATTTTTATTTGTATCGGTGTCTCGAATTTGATATTAAAAGGGATGCCGACCTCGGGGGGCGACCCCTCCTCTGCCCTTCTGTGAGGCGGCCGATGTCCCCACAGGGCAGTCCATAAGCACTCTTGAGAAAACATTTTAAAGATGATTAAACAATTAGCCTTCATGATGTTATCCTCCCCGATCCCACTCCTCTTTATGTGTTTGCCCTTGTTTGTAATCGTGCGGGTGGTTATGGCCCTTATAATCCAGCGCTGGCCGTGGGCGGTTGCAGGCCTTCTCGGAGGGCTCCTAGCTCTTCTGATATGGCTCACGGTGAACAAGGAGATCCCTCACACTGGAAGGATTCCCTCAAAACCCATTCCGCAATACCAGCATACTCTACCGCAGTACCCATACCCCAGTCCCTACTACACTCCGTCTCCCTATCACTACCCGTACCCGACGGGACATCCCACATCCGGAAGGCCCGTCCAGGGCTACACTACCAGTATCCAACGGGGCATCCCACATCCGGAAGGCCCGTCCAGGGCTACCCACCAGAGGGCGGATGGGGGCAGGCAGGGTATAGATATCCCCCGAGCTATTACTATCAGCCCAAGCATCCCCCCGCTAGAAGGGAGATGAAGCGGCAAAGTGAACAGAGCAGTGGAGGGGCACGGTCGCATAAGGAAGAAAAAATTTAAGTGGGGGCACTCTCTACTCCTTTCAAGGTGAA
>NJDV01000111.1 GCA_002254765.1 Thermoplasmatales archaeon ex4484_36
CTCTTTAGGTGTTCCATCTGGGTTATAAGGCCCCATGCGATGCCCTGGGGACTGGCCTCAAGATGGTATATGAGGTCGTCTATGGTGTAGACTCTTCGCCGCCTCAACAGCCCTGTAGAGAACAGAGGCCGCAGGCGGTGGGCTCCTCAACCCCAACGCCTCTAAAATCTCCTCCGGGGTGAGGCCCTCCTTGGCCAGGGTGAGCTCCTTTACCACGTAGGCCTCCTCGGGGGCCCTCCATCCCTCCCGGGGGAAGCGGAACTCGACCAGCTCTTCCGGGTAGCCCCGGGGGATCAGACCCATCTTTGAGAGCCTCTCCGCATCCTTCCAGGAGAGATTGGGATGGACCATCTGGACGTACTCACCGTGAGGGTCTATTATCACCACGGGGACGCCCTTCTCAGCCATCTCTTCAACTATGACACCGGCGGTATAGGATTTCCCAGAGCCTGTCTTCGCTATAACAGAGATGTGGCGCTGTACCATGTAGTTTATGTCCAATATCACATCTATCTCCGTTCCCTCAAGTCGTCCTATGAGGGCCCCCTCCTCTCTGGAGCTCTTCATGTTGAGTATCCTCTGGACCATTTCAGGAGGTGCTCTGTAGAGCTTCGTCCCTGGGGGAACGGGAAGCGGCGGCAGGAGAAGGTCTCCCCTGGGGCCCTTATACCCCAGGACCCTGAACCTCCCACTCCTCCTCCACCTGAGGGGCACCTTCTCCCCCTCCAAGGCCTGCCTTGCCCTCTCAAAGCTGAGGTTGGATTTGATCTCTATCTCCTGAAGCTGTGCAAGGACCTTGCCCACGGCAGGGTGCTCGGCGTAGACATACTCCCCCTGCTTCAGCTCCTTATCGCTTATGGCAGCGTTCAACTCGCTCACCGTGGCATTCCCGTACACCATCGCCACGGGATGCTCTCCGTCTTTTTCCTCTGTCATAGTTGGCGTATCGGCTACTCTTATCAAAAGCTTTTCTCCGGGGTGGTGCGAAAGTTGTGGACGTCTCGGCCCTCAGCTCTCCTTATGGGACCTTAAGGGGAGCGCCTCAACGTAACTCTTCCCTCTATCCGTAAGGTTGTAGTGGCCTCTTCTCCCAGACCTTGAAAGTAGCTTCTCGTCGGGGGTGGAGAGGCGGTAGAGGTAGGCATTGAGGTTTCTCGGCGCCGGGAGGTTGATTCTCCGGAAGATCTCTTTCAGCGCTCCGGCGTTAAACTCGCCCTTACCTTCAACAAACTGATGCCAATAGGCTAAAATGAGGATGTAATCCTTCACTTTTGCAGGGGCCTTCTGAAGGATGAAACCCTTCAGACTCTCCTCTTCCTCCTCTCCCGGGGTTTGGCGCTCTCTGTAGATTTTATAGAAAAGCTCCTCCTTCAACGGTGACCTCCGCATCTCCTTTTCTCAATGTGATCCTGTAGTACTTCTCCGGCACTTCTCTCACCCCTTTTATTATATAATGTCAATATTTCAAGTTATGATTCTATAATTTAAATCTTTCTCCAACATTGTTTGGGCCTTTTTGCCACTTTTATGAAAACAACCTCCTTTTTGCCACTTTTATGAAAACAACCTCCACAGAGATTGGGACGAGCTGAAGACAGAAAAGGGGATATAACAGGTACCGTATTCTCCCATCATGGCCGATGTGAGATTCCTCACGGATAGAGTGAAACTAGAGGGGAGAAGGGCCTTCACTTTCAGCATCTGGGGGGATGTCCCCGTGTACGGGGAGAGGTACTATGAAACGGAGGGAGGGACCTGGAGGGAGTGGAACCCCTCCCGCAGTAAGCTGGCTGCCTACCTTCTCAAAGGAGGCACCATCTTCCCATTCGCCGAGAGGAACTCCGTTCTTTACCTGGGGGTTGCCCAGGGGACAACGGCCTCTCACATATCGGACATCTGCGTGGGGGGGCAGATATACGGCGTTGAGATCTCCCCAGAGGCTATAAGGAAGTTCACAGCCCTCTCCACGGTGAGGAGGAACCTCTATCCCATTCTCGCCGACGCGGCGAGACCTGAGAGCTACGCTGATCTTCTCCCCCCAAAGGTTGAGATCATCTACCAGGACATCGCCCAGAAGAACCAGGTTGACATCCTCCTGAAGAACTCATCACTCTTTCTTAAGAAAGATGGACTGGCATATCTCATGCTGAAGGCCAGAAGCGTTGATGTGACCGCCCCGGCCGACAGGATCTACAGCTCAAGAATCGTCCTTTTGCGCTTGTACCTGCGGTAGAGGGAGAGCACGCCGGAGTAGAGCTCTGTGGTCTCCCTTACGCCGCTCCTCTCAAGGAGGTTCAGCAGCATCTTCAGATTCTTTGACATACTGAAAGTGGGGTGTACCCCGGAGGAGAGAAGCTCCGCCTCCGTGAGGGTCTTGAAGGCTTTGAGCAGATATTTCAGGGCGGTCTCAGGGTCGGTTTCCAGAAGGACTAGTGTGCGGTGGAAATAGTGCATGGAGTCCTTAAGGACCACCATGGCGGCCTCGGGTGGTTCTCTGCCCCGGGTTAGCTCCCGGTAAGGAAGGTAGCGCTTCAGGAAACCTTCTATTGTCTCCACAAGCTCCTCGTATGGAAGGATAATCTCCTGATCCTCCTGAAGGAAGGAGGTGGGCACCGTCTCCATATGCGTATGTCTTATCACGCTGCTTAGGTGCTTTATCATGTTCTCCAAGACCTCACTGGAGCAGAGATACCTTCCCTGAGGGAGGCGCTTTAGGACCTCCTCCACCAGTACCTCCTCGGTGAGAGGGTATCTTCTACCCTCCCTCTCCACCGTGAGATACTCCTGCGGCTGCTTGAAGAAGGTGTATTTGGTGCTCAACCTCCCTGTGGGGTCCAGGGCATCCAGCACCTGTTTGAGGCATCCTCCCAACGGAACTCCTCTATCCTGCCTGTGGGGGCGAGAAGATATCTGGTTATCTCAAGATTCACCTCCTTCTCCGCAAGAGCGAAGAGCTCGCTTGATAGCTCCTCTATGAGGCTTAAGCCTTCCCAGGTAAGGCGGTATCTCTCTCCCTCCCTTCTGACTAGTCCCTTTTCAAGGAGCACCTCCAGGATCCTCTTCACCTCTGAGGGTTCAAGCTGGAAGATGGGGTAGAGGTCCTCAACAACCTCCCTCTCCTCCCTCCTCCCAAGCATGTACAGGTAGTAGATGATTAAAAGCCCCTCCTCTCCAACCCCCTCCGGCGTGGAGCGGCTTCCATCGAGAGGCTTCTCCCTCCTCTCCTTAACTATCCTGTAGAACCTCTCCAGGAGGTACTGGTCCTCAGGGGTGGGTATGGGCCTTGTTATTGTAGCGGTGAGCATCATTTTCAGCCTGCACCTCTCCCCTCTCTCCTCCATGAGGCTGTTTATCTCCCCCTCAAACCTCCTTGCAAGGGGCCTGACGTCCCTCTCTTTGAGGTGCATAATTATGACTATAAGCCTCCCTTCCTCCCTCAATATCCTCCACTGCACCTTCAGGAGGTCTTCCCTCCTCTCCATCTCTTTAAGCCTCCTTCTCAGTGGAGGCTCCACCGCAGGGGTGTACCCCTCGATCCCGTATATCACTACCGTTGGTTCAGCCAGCATGCACTCCCTCACTCAAAGAGGTAGAGATAAGGCTCCTCATACCTCCTGTCGATGTCTACATTTCCCTCTATCTTGAAAAGCCTCCTCTGCCTGAGCACCATATAGTGTATCCTGTTCCTCTCCTCCCAGTCCATCTCACTCTCCTCAAGGAGGTATATGGGAGTGTTGACGAACATCACCCTCACCGGCAGAACGAATCTGGTGGCCTTGGGACAGAAGAGCTTGCCCTCCCGGGCGGCCTGGAACACCTCTTCCTTGGTGAGGCGGGGAGGAACCACGAAGGTTGAGAGGCCCTGCATCCTGAAGCCCTCCAGCATGGAAGACTCTGTGGAATATCTGGTCTCCCCCGCCTCCTCCTCCAGAGTCAACTCAAGACCCCTTATCTTGGAGTACACCTCAACTGGGTCCTCCGAGGAGACCTCAAGCCTGTACATCACTCCCCCAAAAGTGTCTATTACCCTGAACTCCCCCCGGGGGGGCTCTCTTAAAGAGGCCTTCCTGATCAGCTTCTCCCCCTCACCTCTGCATTCCACCTCCGGAGTGAAACCTCCCTCCTCGATGACCCGGGGAATGTTGACGTCCCCGCTCGGGGCGTAACAGCGTATCCACCTCTCAAGCCTGACGTGGGGATCCATGGCGTCTATTGTGAGGATCGGTATGTAGCGGTAACCCATCTCCCTCAGCGATGCTACCCGGTGCATCCCATCCAAGACCACCCTGCTCTCCCTGTCAACTATTATGGGGTGCCAGAAGTAAGAAGAACGGCGGAAGGACTCCCTGAGCTCCTCTAAGTTCTCCGGTATGGTCTCCTCGTGCAGGATGAGCCTCTCCACGCTCTCCAGGAGTATCTCAAGCTTTAGCGGGTGTTCCCCGCTTGGGTCCCTTCTATATATATCCTGCTCACCTCTTCCACTTTCTCCTCTGGCAGGGGCGGTATCTCAGGTTCCTTCTCTCCCCTCTCCCGGGCCCTCATGAGCTCCTCGTGGTAGCCTATCTCCCTGTAGTGCTGCCTCACAAACTCCTTTGAGAGCTCCACGAACTTGCCCTCGTCGTAGAGCCTTCTGTCCCAGAAGCGGTCCTCGTCCGCTGTCCCGAAGGTGTCAACCAGCATGGGCCTTCTGTCAGAGTCCATTCCAAACTCCTTCTTGCCGTCCACATGGATCAGGCCCCCCCTCGAAGCGGCCCTCTCTATCTCCTCATCCACCTTCAGAATTATCTCCACTATCTCCTCGTACTCCTCTCGGCTCAGAGAGGACATCTGAAGGGCCTCTTTTAGGGTTACCGGTCTGTCATGTTCCTCAAGCTTCGTTGTCACCTCCACGAAGGGTTCCGGGAGCCTCTCGCCATACTCAGGCATTCTGCCGAATCCCAGCTCCCCGGGGGTGATCTTGCCCTTCTTCAATCTGTCGTGGAGCGAGCCTGCCACGTAGTATCTAGCAATGAACTCCAAAGGTACAAGGAACGAGCGGGTGGAGGGGGTGATACGGGTGTAGTCCCGGATCACCTCAACCCTTTTCACCTTCATAGTGGAAGCCGTCGGGCACTCGATAAAATGTGTTCTGTATCCCATTTTCTCTGCTTTCCTGAACCAGAAGGCGGAGGTGCGGCAGAGGGTCTCACCTTTGCGGGGGATCTCCGAGGGTATCACCTTATCAAAGACTGATATCCTGTTGCTAAAGCGGAAGAGGAGGTATTCCCCTCCTTCCACCTCGTAGACATCCTTCACCTTTCCCTGTCTCAAAAGCCTCGCACCTTGAAGCTCATCATCAATTGAGCTCTCATCTGGCAAACTATCACCGCCGGGTGAGATAATTGCTCCCAAGATTAAATGGTTTTCTAACCCATAAAGTTAAAAAAACGAAACCTTTGTCTGTGTAAAGGAGGCTAACACGATGGGGTCCAGAGAGGAAAGAGACCCTCTTGGCAGAAGGAAGGTCCCCTCTGGGGTCCTCTGGGGCATTCAGACGCTGAGGGCCATGGAGAACTTTCCCGTCTCAGGGCTGAGGAATCACGAAGGCATCTTGAGAGCCTACGCTGAGATCAAGCTGGCTTGTGCCAAGGCCAACAGGGACCTGGGATCGCTTGAAGAGAGTGTAGCCGAAGCTATCATCCAGGCTACCCAGGAGATACTAGAAGGAAAGCACTGGGAGAACTTCGTGGTGGACCGCTTCCAGGCAGGTGCAGGGACCTCCACCAATATGAATGTGAACGAGGTAATAACAAACAGGGCCCTTCAGCTCCTTGGGGAAGATATGGGAAGATACGACATAATCTCCCCCAATGACCACGTGAACATGGGCCAGTCCACCAA
>NJDV01000034.1 GCA_002254765.1 Thermoplasmatales archaeon ex4484_36
CAATTAAAGGTGGACCGGGCGGGATTTGAACCCGCGGCCTCCTGCTTGCGAAACAGGCGATCTTCCGGGCTGATCTACCGGCCCACACCAACCGATAGCCAAAGAGATTTTTTATTTAAAGCTTCTTTCCCCCCGATGCCAGTTAAAGCGGTCATCTTCGACCTTGACGACACCCTGGTTGAGAACAGAGAGAGCTTTTCCAGTATGAGGGAGAGGTATGAGAGGAGACTTAGAGAGGAGGGATACCCTCCCCCCGGGGAGGGCCCAGGGCTGTTGGAGGGAGTGGAAGAGCTCTGCCGGAGGATAGGGGACAGCCGCCCTATGAAGCTTCTTGAGGAGCTGGAGATGGAGAGGGCGGAGACATCCTCCCCTGGGGAGGGTGCTGAGGAGCTTCTCAGGTGGCTGAAAGAGAGGGGGATAAAGGTGGGAGTTGTCACACGCAACTCCCGCAGAGCCGCTTTGAGGGCCTTGGGGCCCATGGCAGACCTCGTGGATGTGCTCCTCACAAGAGATGACACCGAGGTGGTCAAGCCCCACCCCGGGCAGATACTCCGGGCCCTTGAGATTCTCGGCGTCAGAGGGGAGGAGTGCGTGGTGGTGGGGGACTACGTCTACGATGTGGAGGCCGCAAGAGGGGCAGGCTGCACTGCGGTCTGCCTGGGGGGGAGGGCGAAGGGGGACTTTAACATTGAGAGGCTTGAAGAGTTGAAAAATCTTCTTCAAAAGATTTAATTACGGCGGGGGTTTGGGAGGCACCATGGAATCCATCAGGATAACCTTCAAAAATCCCCGCAGAGGTGAACCCATCACCGTAGAGGTTGGTAGGAACTCAAAACTTGAGGAGGCCATAAGGAAGGCGGGATACCTCCCCGGGGGTGTTGTGGTGCTGAAAGGTTCAAGGCCCGTCCCGCACGTGGAGAGGGTTGAGGAGGGAGAATACACCCTGATCGAAGTAGCCTCGGGGGGATGATTTTGAGAGAGCCTGTGTATCTCTATTTTCTTGGAACCGCCGGGTGTGGAAAATCCACCCTCACGGGAGCCTTCAGCTCTTGGCTCGACCAGATGGATGTGTCCAATCAGGTCGTGAATCTAGACCCCGGGGCGGACTCGGTGCCCTACGAGCCAGATGTGGACATAAGGGAGTGGGTGACCCTCCAGGAGGTCATGAAGGAGTATGGCCTCGGGCCCAACGGGGCGCAGATAGTGACTGCGGATATGCTAGCTCTTCAGCTCCCCCACGTGAAGAAGGCCCTGGAGGGCTCCAGACCCTCTGTAGTTCTGGTGGACACCCCCGGACAGCTGGAGCTCTTCACCTTCAGGGAGTCCACACGGCATATAATCGAGAATCTCTCTGGGAGGAGGTCTCTTCTGGTATACATCGTGGACCCCTTCAACGCCAGGACCGCCACGGGGCTTACCTCCCAGATGGTGCTTGCATCACTCTGCCATTTCCGCTTCTCGGTGCCCTTCACCATGGTGCTCTCCAAGGCCGACCTTGTTGAGAGGAGGGAGCTTGATAGGATTCTTCACATCTCATCTTCCCCTGAGGTGCTCTACGAGGCGCTTCTTTCTGAGGTGCGGGGAAGCCCCTCAATGGAGAAGGAGTACGCCCTGGACCTCTACAGAACCCTTGAGGACTTGGGGCTCTTCGGCACCCTGAAACCCCTCTCGGCCCAGACCGGCGAAGGTCTGGAGATGATATACAAGGTGTATACGGATATATTTCTTGGGGGGGAGGAGGAGGTGGAGCTCCCCGACGAGTTCAATCCAGTAATCTAACCCCCCTAAAGTAGATATAAATGTCGGCAACGTTGCTTCCGCCACCTAACCCCTCTATAACCCCTCCCATTCTTCTGAGGGCGGTGTAGGAGTCTGACTCCTTAAGGTACCTCTCGATCTCACCCATGTCTACCCCTCCACCCCCCCTCACCCACCCGCCGGCCCCCGGGGAGTTGCCGTCCCTCCCGTCGGTGGCCACAGCCAGGAAGGCCTCCCCCTCCCGAAGGTGCTTCAGAGCCCGCAAAGCAGCCTCGGAGCACCTTCCCCCCAGACCCTCTCCCAGGACCTTAACGGAGAGCTCACCCCATCCCACCGCAGCCGCAGGCTCCCCCGGGGTTTTCCTCCCCTCTGCGATTAGCCTCCTCAACCCATTCTCCACGGGACCCACAAGGGGTTCTCTGAGAAGAGAGGTCCTAACACCCACCCCCTCAAGGAGCCTTGAAGCGCTCCTTCCCCCCTCCTTCATGGAGAGCGCCAGGATGTTCATCCCCCGGGAGGACGCCTCTGGACATCTCCTTGACCCTCTCTTCACTGCCCGGGAGATGCTCGGGAACTCCCTCTCCAAGCGGTATTTCTCGATCGTCCGGAGGGCCTCCTCTGGCCCCTCCTCCACAAATACCGTGGGTCCCGATGCTATGTCGGGCAGGCTGTCGTCGTAGAGGTCCGAGGCGATAAGAGAGGCCCACCTACCCCTCACCCACCTAAGAAGCCCTCCACCCTTCACCTCAGAGAGGGCCCTCCTTAAGGCGTTAGCTCTACAGAGGCTGACCCCCCTCCGGAGATAAAAAAGAGCACGTCTCCTTCGTGGTCTGAAAGGAGGTCAATGATCCTCTGGCAGCACTCAATGCTCCTCTTCCCTGGGATGGGGTGGGGGGCCTTCAAGCACTCCACACCCTCCACTCTCTCCCCGGGGCACTCAGGGCTTGCTATGAGACCCGAGGTGAAGGGAACCCCTGCGGCTGAGATGGCAGCCCTCACCATGCTGGGGGCGCTTTTTCCGATCCCTATCAGTGCTAGGGGCTTTCTGAGGGATATACCCCTGCCTTCTCCCACACCCGCAGGGGGGCCCACCTCTATCTGCTTCCCACGCGCCCTGATGAAGGGGGGCAGCCACCTCTCGGGCGATAAGGAGGAGAGGAGCTCCTTGGTGAAGGGCAGGACTTTGAGCTTAAGCATGTGATCAAGGTGGAAGATGGGGGTTTTCTTAAAAAGGTTTTTATGTCCAGACCCTTTTTATCCCCCGGGTGGTTCAGATGGCCGATAAACTTGACCGGCTTTACGAGGATCTTGATGATGCACTTCGCGACAGGGAATGGGAGTTCGCCCTCTCAATCTGCAAAAGAATTTTGAAGCTGGACCCTGAGGACGATGTGACCTGGAACACTGCCGGGGTCGTTCTGACCAAGATGGGAAGGTACAAAGAGGCTCTGCGGGCGTTCCAGAAGGCTATAGACCTCAACCCCAAGGTGGCTGAGATATGGTACTCCAGGGGTGCAGTCCTCAAGAAGATGAAGAGGTATCCGGAGGCCATGGACTCCTTCAACAACGCTCTTAAGATCGACCCGGAGATGGAGAAGGCCCTTGAGAGGTACAGGGAGACCGTGGATGAGTACCGCAGAGCTGGCGGTAGAGGTGGGGTAGAAGAGGAGGCAGAGGAGGAGGGTCTTTTCGAGGAGGAGGGTTTCGAAGAGGAAGAGGGTTTTGAAGAGGAGGGTCTTTTTGAGGAGGGGGGTTTCGAAGAGGAAGCGGAGGAGATAGAGGCTCCCAAACCGGTGATCATCACCTGCGTGAGGTGCGGTAAGAAGTTCAAGATAACAAGCCCCAAAAGACCTCTGAAGTTCCGCTGTCCCCACTGCGGGAAGTCGGGGATGCTTGTCAAGAAGGGCTGAGCTCATGTAGCGTAGAGATGCATGAGGAGTTCGTTGGGTATAAGCCCCGCAAGAAGAAGGAGGCCCATCCTTCTCTCTCCCCACTCCAGGTTGATTCCAGTTATGATTCTTGCGCTCTTAGGAAGGAGTCTCCTGACCCCCTCCACAACCCTCATCACATCCTTTAAGGGGACCTCCTCCGTTGTGAAGACGTTGACCACAGCGCCCTTCACCGACCTGAAATCCACCGCCCCCCGATAGCCCAGGACGACCTCCCGCATGATCCGGGAGGGCAGGTCCCCCTCACCTTCAGCGAAGGCAGTGAGGGGCAGGAGGGTAAGGCCTCCCCTGCAGAAGTACTCCATATCTGCGGCATCTATGTTCACCACCCCCGGGGTGGTTAGGGTGAGAAGTGTGAGAAGCAGTCCCCCGGGGAGCGTTTCTTTCAGCTCTCTTGTGAAGGAGAGGGAGAGGGTGAAGCCCCTCTGAAGGTTCCACAGGAGTTTTTTATAGTGGTGCACCTCCTCCAGAGAGGGGATCCTGTCCGGGAGAATTATCACACCCACTCTCCCCCCCTCCTCCCCAACCCTGCTGGTGTAGAAATCAAGCCAGGAGGAGTACTCGACGCTCTGGGCGTCCACGAGCACCACCTCGATCTCCTCCAAGGCACCCCCGCCTCCGCCGCCCTCACCCTCCTCCTGCTGCACAAGGGCACCCTCTACCTCCAGTCGGTTTACCTCCACTGAAGGGGGCTCAAAGGTCAGGGTAGCGCAGGTTCTTTCGGCCTCTGCGGAATAGTACTCGTCCTCCCCAAGCTCCACAAAGTCCAGCCCCCCCTCTTCAAAGGAATAGAAGGTGACCTCAGCCCCCAGAACCTCCATTGCATACTCTACGAACTTCCTGACATAGGGGCCCAGATCCCTTCCGTATCTCAGGAGCTTGAGGGTCACCATCTGAACACCTTAAAGGAAGCGGTCTAGCGTTAGGGTGGAAGAGTCCTTGGGCCCTCCTTCCCTGCCTCTCCTCCTCTCCGCGGTTCCGAAAGAGAAGAGGCGGGACTGCTTTGTACCCTTCAGCAGCTCGCTCTTTCCTATTCCCAGTGGTTCTAAAATTCTCAGAGTAGTGGAGATTAGTCTCTCGGCATAGTAGTCGTAGTCTGGCTTTGCGGAGAAGCTCTCGCTGTCCACGAAGGGTTCCACTACCTGTGGGGTCCTGCTTGCGTTTACCACAACCCAGGATACCTTCATCCCGGGGACCAGCTCATATCCCCGGTCTCTGAGCTTCCTCGCCGCCTGGACGTTGGCCATGGAATCGGGGTTCACGTAGGCGCTTCTTATCTTGCTCTCCTCAACAGCCTTCACCGTTCTTGAGATGACGAGCTTCTCGGTGGGCACCTCCCCTCTGCGAGTCCTCTCAATAGTCTCCCTCGCGATCCTAACCGCCCCCTCCGTATCCCCTTCAAGGATTCTCTCGAAGAGCTGCATCTGAAGATCGCTTAGTAGGTCGAAGGTGTCCGTCCTTCTGGTTTCGTAACCCCTTATTATGATGTCCTCTTCAGGCCACACTGCCCGTCCCACATATCGCTTCTTCTTCCCATGGCTGTAGAGCCTATCCAGAACCTTCTCGAACTCCAGCTGCGTGGCGCCCTTCGAGAAGCGCTTTGTGAGCTCCTCCCCGAACCTGATGCTCCCTTCAAGGTCTTCATAGGGGGATTTGACGAAGATGGAGTCGGTATCGGAGTAGATCACCTGGTGTCCCTCGCTCTCAAGGGCGGATATGATGTCTTTTATATACTGTCTGGCATAGGATGTTATGGCCTCTCCGATTCTCTTGTCAGTGAATCGGTAGAAGGAGGAGGCGAAGACGCCGTAGAAGGAGTTCATCAGTATCTTTATGGCAATCTGTAGGCCGCTGTAGTACCTTCTCTCCTCCTCGTCCTTCGCCTCCTCAGCCCTCCTCTTGGCCTCCTCCCGGTCCTTCATCAGCCTGCTCAATATATCAGGAAGGAGCCCGCGTTTAACCTCAGGTGGGAGGAACTGGGCTCCGTTGGGCGCCGGTATACCCCCCTCCTCCACGAGAGTTGTGAAGCATATATTGTGGGCGATTATGATGGATGGGTACATGGATTTGAAGTCCATCACCACTACCCACCTGTAGAGCCCCGGCTCAATGCTGTGGACATACCCCCCTGTGATCCTCCCTCCGCCCCCGGAGTGTCTGGTGCACGGCACCCCAATGCCCCTTCTGTCCGCCTCCCTTATGAGAATGGAATCTATAAGAACAGAGGTTGTTCCGTTCAGGGCGTCTTCTAAGGGGAGTTTCGCCACATTCGCTATGTCCGTGTACTTGCGTAGCACATCGGTGTAGTCCAGAATCCTCAAGGCCAGCTCTGAATCCTTGATGCAGTAGGAGATGACCCTCTCCCTCTCTTTCTCCCACAGCTCCTCTATCTTTAAGGGGTCCACCTCTTCCTTCCCTTCCCCGAAGAGCATCTGCGAGACGTAGTTCAAGGTTTCGACCTTGGGCTTAAGCTCCCTCTTCATGTTCCACCAGGCGTCCGCGATGACCCTGCCGTGGAGCTTCCAGTTCCTGTATCCTCTCTTAGAGAGGGGAGAGAAGTCCCTGCTCCAGCCCAGCACATGGTCTCTCTCATCCTTGGAAGTGAAAAACTCCTTTACGCTGTCGTAGAGGTATTCAAGGTCGTAGCCGTCTATGTTATAGCCTGTGATAACGTCAGGGTCCTCTTCAATAATGAAGTCCCTGAACTTCTTTAGAAGGGCTCTCTGGTCATCGTCCTCTATTGACCCCTTTCTTATGCCCTCAACGCCACCTAATGGCAGCTCGGCCACGCTCCATCCTACGGTAGCTATGAACCTCCTCTTCAGAAAGTTTTCGATGTCAAAGCTGAGAACCTTGAGGGGGAGCTCAAAGGGGTGAGCGTCTTTTAAGGAATCCGCGTATAGCACAATGTCCGTGTTGAATCTAGCAACCCCGTCCCCTGCGGGGCTGCCGTCCACCGCCTTACCTCCTAGAACCACGCCTTCGGCTTCAATTGTGGATCCGAGGTCAAGGTCATAGAGGAACCTGAAGATGTATGGTATGTCCGCGGCGAGGACCCTGAACCCCTCCCCATCCTGAAGTCTGTCCCTGTATTGGGGGACCTTGAAGGGGTGCTGGAGATAGACCTTCGTTGCCCTCCTCTTCACTCCCTTCACCTCAAGCTCAACCTCCTCCATCTCCACAACCTCAGGGTCCTTCTCCAGCGCTCCTCTCTCATCCTCTGTCAGGTCCACCACATAGAAATAGGGTCTGAAGCGATGGTAAAGGACAGTGATGGACCTTCCCTTATCGTCCCTTCCGTAGAGCTCAATCACAATCTTCGCTTCCTTCAGCGATGGATCGCTCTCCGGCTCCACGGAGTGGTAGCTTCCCGAGATGAGGCGAAACTTCACCCTGGCCTTCTCCCCTTTTTTGAGGGCATCCTCCGTCCAATCACCTCCCCGCTACGATCTTTATTATGTCTCCATCCTTCAGGGGGTGGTCCGCACCAATCACCCTGTGCTCCCTGGCGTCTATCGCCCTTATGAATTTCTCTCCCAGATCAGTGTGCACTTTGTAGGCCAAGTCCTTTGCGGTACTCCCCTCCGGCATGAGGAAGGCGTCGGGAAGAACCCTCCCGTCGTGGTCCGTCAAGTGATGTTCGTCCTCCACGGGATAGACCACAATACGTTTCAGAAGCCTGAACACTGCGGCCTCTATGGCGTCCTGGACCCCTGTTGATCCGAAGCGGCTCAGTATATCTTCGATCTTCTTAAGAGCTTTTTTCTGTACCTCGGTCAAGCTTTCGGGCTTTAAAACTCTGAAGTGATCCTCCCCGGGGGTGTATTCAATGAGGCCAGCCCCCGAAGCCCTCTTCAGTGCCAGCTCTGCCTCCGCACATGTGGGGACCACCAGCAGGCCCTCTGCACTCTTCAGCCGCTCTAATTGCTCATCCGTTGCCATATCCGCCTTGTTGGCCGCTATGAGGATGGGCTTGCTCACCTCCCTTATCCTGCGTGAGAACCTTAAAAGCTCCTCCTCCCTCCACTCCATAGGATTCATATCCCCCACGTCCTTGAGGGCCTTCAGGATCTGCGCCTCCCCTATGCCTAGCCCCGCTAGCTTCTCCGCCAAGAGCCTCTCAAGCTTCTTCCCCTGGATGTGGGCCTGCTTGGCGATTCTCTGCCAGTCCTTCTCAAGCAGTCCCTTAATCCAGTAAACTATCTCATCCTCCAGGAATTTTATGTCCTCTAAAGGGTCGTGGGACCCCGGGGGGAGGGGGTTTCCCTCGAAATCCGTAGAGCCCGAGGCGTCCACGATGTGTATTAGAGCTGAGGCCTGTCTTAAATCGTCCAGGAATTTGTTCCCAAGCCCTTTCCCTTTGTGCGCATCAGGCACAAGTCCTGCAACGTCGAGGACCTCCACAGGGATGAGCCTCGTACCGTTCACACAGGGGGAGTGTCTCGGGTTGCACTGCACGTTGAAATCGAGGTGGGGACAGCGCCTCCTCACGAAGGCCACACCTCTGTTCGCCTCAATAGTGGTGAAGGGATAATTTGCTATCTGTGCATGCCCCTCTGTGGCGGCGTTGAAAAATGTGGATTTGCCCACATTGGGCTTTCCAACAAGTCCTATCTCCATTTCAACCAGCCTGTAAGCTTGCTGAAGGTAAATATATA
>NJDV01000035.1 GCA_002254765.1 Thermoplasmatales archaeon ex4484_36
GTGAAAGAGAGGGCCGCCATGGGGGTGCTCCTTCTCCTCAGGGGTGGGTCCGCCTCAAAGAGCCTTGACCTTCTCTCCGCAGGGGGGAGGAGGGCTCTCTGCACTGATGACCTCTCCGCCCCGGATCTCTCCCGGGGGCACATGGACCGCCTTCTGAAGGAGGCTGTCGAGTGGGGGGCGGACCCCTTAGAGGCTGTGGAGATGGCCTCCCGCATCCCTGCGGAGCACTACCGCCTCCCCGTGGGACTCCTTAGGCCCGCAGACCCGGCGGATGTGGTGGTGGTCAGGGACCTGAAAGACTTCGAGGTGGAGGCAGTCTTCGTTGATGGGAGGGTGGTGGCGAGGGGAGGGGAGGCCCTCTTCGAGCTTCCCCCCTACCTTCCCGCCAACAACTTCTACGCCGCCCCCTTCCCCACCACCGAATTTATACATCCCGTCAGGGGCCCGGCGGAGGTGAGGGTCATCCGCATGCGGCCCGATAACCTCTACACGGACGAGATGAGTGTTGAGCTGAAGGAGGGCCAGAGCCTGCCGGACCCCTCCAGGGACATCCTGCTGGCCCTCTGTATGGACCGTTACGGAACCGGGAAGTACTCCACAGCTCCTCTCAAAGGGACCGGACTGAAGGAGGGGGCCGTAGCCCTCACAATCTCCCACGACTCCCACAACATCATAGCCCTCGGTGCGGATCTAAACGACCTTGCGGCGGCCTTGAGGAGGGTCATAGAGATGAAGGGGGGCGTGGCCATCTCAAGGGGTGGGAGGGTCCTCAGCCTGAGGCTGGAGGTGGCTGGGCTTATGACGGGAGAGGAGCCCCATCTGGTGGCGGAGAGGATACGGGAGATGGAGAGGGAGCTTAAGGATATGGGGATGATGCTCACCTCTCCCCTCTCTCAGCTCAGCTTCCTCTCCCTCACAGTGATTCCCAGGCTCAGGCTGACTCCGGCGGGGGTCTTTGACGTTGAGAGGGGGGCCTACGTGGAGGCAGTCCGCACGTCACTTTAGCCTGTAGTATATTCTCACCTTCTCCCTCCCCTTGCTCTTCCTGGAGAGGACCTCAATGCCCCGAAGCTCCTTGAGGTTCTTAACGTGGGTCCCCCCGCAGGGGCAGACGTCCACTCCCTCAATCTCAACTATGCGGACCTCCCTCACGGACTCCGGAAGACGTGAGACGTCCACCCTGCCGTCGGAGAAGATCCGGTCCACCTCCTCCCGGGGCAGTGTATATATTTTCAGTGGACGGCCCTCTTCTATCCGTACGTTGGCCTCCTCCTCAATCCTTTTGAGCTCCTCCTCTCCAAAATGGGCGGGGTAGAAGTCTATATGGGACCTCTCCGCCCTTATCTGGTTTCCTACGGTTCTGGCCCCGAATATGTCAAAGGCCAGGGCGGAGACCAGGTGCTGAGCTGTGTGCATCCTCATGTGAGCGTATCTCCTCTCCCAGTCCAGGATGCCGCTTACCGTCTCCCCCCTCCGGGGCAGGTCCCCCACAACCCTGTGGACGACCTCCCTCCCCCTCTTCACCACCTCTGTGACCGTGGCCTCCCCACCATCCCATTTAAGCCAGCCCTTATCGGTGGGCTGTCCTCCCCCGGTGGGGTAGAAGATGGTTCTGTCAAGGACCACCCCCCCCTCCCCCGCCCTCACCACAGAGGCCTCCATCTCCTTCTGGTAGCATGCGTCAAGGGAGGAGAGGTAGAGGAGCTCGGTCAAGAACCCTCCCCCTTCTCCAGCTCCTTCTTCAAATATTCGCAGTACTCCTCCCTGCTCATGAGGGAGGTGAGCTCCTTTCTATTGGATATCTTAATCCGGAAGATCCAGTTGTCGTATGGGGCGCTGTTTAGGACCTCCGGGCTGTCCAGAACCTCGCTGTTGACCTCCACGACCCTCCCGGAGAGGGGGGAGTAGATGTCCTCGGCCGCCTTCACGGACTCTATTGTTCCGCAGGGCTCCCCCTGGGTCACCACATCCTCCACCTCCGGGGCCTCCACGTAGACTATGTCCGTCATGACCTTGGCGGCATAGTCGGTGATCCCCACCGTGGCCACATCATCCTCCAGGCGGCACCACTCATGGCTCTTCGTATAGTAAAGACCTTCCCTCAGCTCTATCTCCTCGATGCTTACCATATCTTTCACCTTCCCTTACATCTTCTTGGGGTCAACTACCTTCGCCTGTGCCCTCCTCCCTCTGATGTCAACCTCCAGGAGCTCTCCGAAATCGCTCAGCTCCCTTTTAACGTAAGCCAGTGCCATTCCCGTCTCCTTCCCCGGGATGAAGGTCCCCGAGGAGACTCTCCCCACAGCCTCCTCCCCCTTATAGACCTTATATCCCGGCCTTGGAACGCCCTTGTCAAGGAGAAGAAGCAGGGCCAGCTTCTCTTTAACTCCCCTCTCCTTCAGCTCAAGCAGGGCCTCCTTTCCCACAAAATCATGGTCCCATTTCACCACCCACTCGCAGTTGGTCTCAAGGGGGGTGCGGTCCCTGTTGAAGTCCTGTCCCGAGAGGAGAAATCCCTTCTCAAGGCGGAGGGTGTCCCTGGCACCCAGTCCACAGGGTTTCACCGGGATGTCATCCCCCGCCTTCTTGAAGAGGATATCCCACACCTCCCCGGCGAGGGAGTTCTCCACTATGATCTCAAAGCCGTCCTCACCCGTGTAGCCAGAACGCCAGAGAAGGACGTGCCTCTCAAGCTCAGGGAAGAGGACGTAGTCGCAGTGGAAGAAGCGCATGGATGACAGGTCGAAGGGGGTGAGCCTGCTCATAAGCTCCTGGGCCCTGGGCCCCTGGACCGCTATGATGGAGTATTCACCTGAGAGGTTCTCTATCAGGGTGTTGGACCTGTGGTGCTGGAGCATGTGTTCCAGGTCCTCCTCTATCATGGCGGCGTTGGGCACCACCATGTACTCGTTCTCCTCAAGCATTCCCCCAATCATATCGTCTATGATCCTGCCCTGCTCGTCAAGCATATGGGTGTACTTGAGCTGGTGGCGCCTCATTTTGACGAAGTTGTTGGTGAAAATGTAGTTCATTGTGTAGGAGGACCCCGGGCCCGATATGAGAAAATTGCCCATGTGGGAGACATCGAATATCCCCACGGAGCTTCTGACCGCCAGGTGCTCCTCGCGGATGGTTGTGTAGTAAAGCGGGAGCTCCCAGCCGTGGAACTCCGTGAAGGTCGCTCCAAGTTCCTTCTCCCTGTCATAGAGGGGGGTTCTTCTCATTGGAATCACACCCCCTTTATCGCCCAATGGGATATAGTTTTTTCTCGGAGGGCACTCCAAGGATGAAGACAAATTCTTTATATACCCACGGAAAAATAGCTGTAACCATAATAAAGGGATAAGGATGTGATATGTTCTCGCCGTGGATGAACCCGAGGGAGTCCTTTTTCAAAAAGCTGAAGTGGACCTATTATATCGCTGCCATCCTCTGCCTTCTCTCTTTTCTCGCTGTTGTGCTTATACTGGCTGATTACTACTCGTACGACTACGGCCCCTACGACTTTGCTCCGGCTGCATACATCTATTTCCTGCCCCTGACCCTTCTAGCCATCCTCACGGCCTACTCCCTTCACCTGGGCCGCAAGGCGAAATTCCACGTCCTCCCCACGGCAAGGGAGAGGTGGGAGCTGATCTTTTTGATGGTCTTAACCTTCGCCTCCATTCTGATGCTGTGGGTCAGCTACTTCTGGGATTACATCTACAACGACGAATACTACTATTACGACTACTACTATGGGGAGTTCTCCTACGAGCTCTTCTCATTCTGCGGGACCCTCCTCTTCCTCCTCCTTCTGACGGTGTTCATTCTGCTGTGGCCCCTCTCGGGAAAATATATAAAACAGATCAAAGGTATTCCCGGGGAATATGTGGGTTTCATCCCCTCCCCCAACGACATGGGCAGTGCCGTAAGGAGCGCCGGAACTTTTGTGAATGTTGCCATCCTCATAAGGCTTCCCGCATCAGCCATTTCGCTTTCCATCTTCATCACACTCTTCATAGTATGGTATTATGAGAGCCTCTGGGAGGGGCTCATATCCTTCCTTTTACTGCTTTATTTCTTAATTTTCATTGTCCTCTCCGCCTACATCCTCTACATAAATCGCCCCCAGAGGCGCCCGCACACCCTCAAAAAAACAGGGGCAGTCCTTGTATTCCTCTCCCTGCTGGATGCCCTGTTAATCTGGCTCTCCTACGTGCTTATCCTCTGGCTGGATTTTGAGGACGTCTTCATCGTCACATTCATAATAGGTTCATTTCTTCTCCCCTTCAGCATAATCCCCGCATCTGTTGCGCTGGGGGTGAGCAGGGAGGAAAGAAAGTGGAAGAGGATAGTCCTGGCAGGAGCGTGGGCCCCCGGGATGGACGCCTTCTCAAAGGGCCTCACCCGGGGGGCTCTGCTTCTAGCTCTGCTTGAGATCCATCTGATTCTTCCCCTCGAGAACTTTCTTACTCGGGTCTCCTATGAATACGTAGATGCCAATAGCCTCTTGATTCTGGCGTTTACAGCGGGTTTTCTGCTGTTTCTTATCGCGGTGGTATCCCTCTCAAAGAGGCCCCTGGCACACCTCGCCGCCGCCCTCACCTTCCCTGCACTTTTTATCTTCTCCGCCGCCACGGAGATAGTATTCATATCAGGAATCTTTCTTGCAGCCTTATGCTCCCTTGCCTTCTCCTCCTTCCTCCTCAGCAGGGACACCATGCGGGAGTGGCGGGAGCTCTATCTAAGGTATGTAACTACCCCGGAGATGCGGGATTTGTCTGGCGGGAGGCCTACGAGCGAAGGGGCTCACCCTCCCGGATCAGTACCTCACCTCTCCCCCCCAGGAAATTCCCATCCTCCACTATAAGCTCGCCCTTGAGATAGACCGCCGCGGGGAATATCGCTGGAAAGCCTTCGTAGGGGGTCCAGCCGCACCTGCTGTGCACCTCCTCCGGGTCAACCTTTACCACCTCCCTCCAGTCCACAACCATAAGGTCCGCCCTCTTCCCCTCAGCTATCTCACCCCTATCCTCCATGCCGTAGAAATATGCGGGGTTTGAGGATGAGGCCTCCACGAGGCGCTGCAGGGATATCTCACCCCTCCGGACCATGTAGAGCAGAAGCGGAAGGGAGGTCTCAACGCCGGGGATGCCGGCGGGGGCAGACTCGAACTCCTGCTCCTTCTCCTCGGGAAGATGGGGTGCGTGATCCGACGCCAGCATGTCTATCTCCCCCCTTTTGAAGGCTTCAAGGAGAGCAGCCCTCTCTCCCCTTGAGCGCAGTGGGGGGTTCACCTTGCACCAGGCTCCATCCGGGGCATTTTTGATGTCTAAAAGGAGGTGGTGCGGAGTGACTTCGGTGGAGTAACCCCTCTCCCTGGCCTCTTTAAGGGTGCTCGCAGTGGTGACGTGGGCGATGTGCACCCTCTCGGGCGGCGGGGCCCACTTCCCGATTCTCTCAACGGCCCTCCTCTCCGCCTCCGGGGGCCTTAAGGAGGAGTATGTGAGGAGATCCCTGGGCCTCCCGACCTTAAGCCTCCTCCGCTCGAGGAACTCCTGGTCCTCGGCGTGGAATGTTAGGGGAACACCCCCCAGCCCAAGGTAGGATGAGAGGCTGCTCAAATCCCTCACAAGAAGGCTCCCGGTTGTGGAGCCCATATAGACCTTAACCGCAAAGACCTCCCTGCAGTCCTCGAATGGACCCCCGCCCTCAACAGCGCCCAGAAAGAAGCCTATGTCTATGGGGGACTCCCTTCCCGCCCTCTTTACCTTCTCCTTGATGCCCTCAAGGTCCGTTACGGGGGGAGTGTTGTTTGGCATGTCAAGGACCGTGGTCACCCCGCCCACGGCGGCGGCCGTGCCCCCGGTACTGAAGGTCTCCTTCCCTTCACCCCTACCTCGGCCTGCTGAAGCTCTCCCCGGTAGAAGACCCTGCCGGAAATTACAAGGTCGTAGTCCATCAGAGCTCCACCTTTTTTATCTCTCCCCGGGGGCTCTCCTCCGCGAAGATCTCACCCTGAAAGCGGAAAAATCTCACCCTGCCCTCCCTCCAGTCCCCGGGGGGTATCCCGGCCTTAACGCATGTCTGATCCAGAAACTCCTCCTCGTTCCAGTTCCACTCAACGGGGACCTGCGGGAGGAGCAGTCCCCTGAAGGGGCCCTCCTGGGCGATGAGGCCATCCCTGCCTATCTTTATCTTCTTCGGGAGCTCCCCCGGGTCCCGGTACTTTATCTCCTCCGGAGGCGTCAGCAGGGTCACCTCCACCACGATCTCGTCCATCTCCTCCGCTCTCACAGGGATGAATCTCGGATCCCTTGTGGCGGCGGATATGGCTGAATCAAGCAGGGCATCTATAAGGGGCAGGTGGGGCTCCGGGAAGCCTATACAACCTCTGAGCTCTCTCCCCGGGTATGTGTTCAGTGTCACGAAAACCCCCATTTTCCTCTTGAAGAGCGGTGGAAGTGGGGGAAGGTCCATCTCCCTCCCCTCAAGATACGTCTCTATCCTCTCCCTGGCAAGCTTCACAGCCAGTCTTCCATCCCGGTCTGAGATGAGGCTCATAAAAACACCGCTTTGTAATTAGCTCCCCACCTTTTAACTCTTTCCATTCCCCGGGGGAAGCCCTGAACCTCAATGATCGCCCTTGAAGGGGAGATGCTCTCTCCCTTCCCCGTAAAGAGCCCCAAAGGGAGGATATGGAGATTTTAATCCTCTTTAACTCAGAGACTGTCGGCGGATACTCCCCACAAGGATAAGATTAAAATATGATGAAATGATTATAAAACCCGCTCTCATACGCCTAAAGGGGTGAGATGTTATGAATAAAAAGTTGCTGATTGGTATTTTACTGGCTGTGGTGTCTCTGGTTCTGATGGGAATATCTCTGGCAACTCCCTGGTATAACCATGTGGAATACGAGATAGACGGCGAGACAGAGTCCACCGATTACGATGATTTAGAGGATAACAAAGTCGTTGACACCTTCCAGACCACCCAGACAATGGCTATCCTAGGAGTTGTGGGCACTATACTAGCACTGCTGGGGGTTGCATTAGTGGCCATGAAAAAGCTGGGCAAAAAGATTGCCATAATCCTTGTCCTTGTAGGACTGATTCTGGCAATAATAGCACCACTGTATCTTATGGCCACTTTGCCGGGAGCCTTCAAGGAGGCTGGCGAAATTGCCGGAGAGAAGGGCCCGCACAAGAGTTTCAGCGGCTCTTCAAAAGAGGGTGGAGAGGAGGGTGAATATAAAAACTCTTGGGGTCCAGCAACCGCATGGTACCTCGCTCTTGTGGCCGCACTGCTGCTGATAATACCCCTCATCCTGCTACTTATATACAA
>NJDV01000036.1 GCA_002254765.1 Thermoplasmatales archaeon ex4484_36
CTGCCGAAGAGGCTGGGGTTGAGGTAGTAACCGGAGACACAAAGGTTGTGGAGAGGAGAGAAGGTGGTATATATTTGACCACCGCAGGGATAGGCAGAATGCACCCATATCTGATGGAAAACTGGGAGATTGCCGGGAGGAGAGGAGGCACTCCCTGGCTCCTTGACAGCAAGGTCCGCCATCGTCTCCGATGTGATGCCCGTCAACCATATCCTGAAGAGTGCTTTAAGAGCGGGGGGGGTAGTATCGGCAAAAGATCCGACGAGAGGGGGCGTTTCAAATGCTTTGAATGAGTGGGCTGAGAAGAGCGGTTTTGGTATAAAGATATACGAGGAGAGATTGCCAATGAATGAGGGGGTCAAAGCCGCCTGTGAGATGTTGGGCATTGAACCACTTGAGATAGGCAACGAAGGGAAGCTCATCTTGGCCGTTGTGAGGGAAAAGGCAGAGGAGGTTCTTGAGAGTATAAAGAAGGTTAAAGGGGGAGAGAGGGCGGAGATTATAGGGGAGGTAACCCAAGATTTCAAGGGTGTTGTTATGGAAACGCTCTCAGGAGGGCTGAGGATCGTGGACCCCCCCCTAGGGGACCCTGTACCCAGAATATGTTAGAGGCTGTGATATCGATGGTGAAGACTCTTGAGGATAATCTCACTGGCACATTTCGGCGATTTTTGTGAGATTTACAGGCCAAAATATGCCTGGACACGCCCTTTTTTCAGAAAGTTATATATATTTTGAATAAAATACCCCTTCTGGGGTACAGGGGCCTGATATCCCACCCTAGGAGGTAAGATTTTGGCAATGCAGAAAATATCTGTGGAACAGGCTAAGAAGATTGCTGAGGAGAAGGGGCTTAAACCCGGCCGTGTGAAGGGAACGGATGGCGTTCAGTTCACAAAAGGAAACAATGAACGCCTTGAGGTGATTTCCTGGGAGGAATTTGAGAACATACTCAAGAAAAGGGGCCTTGCCGTCTACGAGAGCAAGGGCTGGATGAAGATAATGAAGGCGTAAGACGGCTCTTCGTAGCGTGCGAAGGGCCCCAGCGCCCTCTCTCCATTTTTTTGTTTTTTAGTGTTATTTTTCTGTGTTCCCTACTCTTTTTTGGTATTTCTAAAAGTGCAATAGAGATCTGAACCAGCTCAAGACCCCGTCACCAGGTATATTGCCAGCACAATGCCCATAACTGCCTCGGCGATGTAGAGGCCCGTTGCCAACATATAGGTATCCAGAAGTGCAAAGGTTCTCTCCCTCTCTCCCCAGCCCAGTTCCTTAGCTCTCCTCTCAAGCCTTCTTTTCTCCCATATATCTCTTGCTGCACCGCCCGTCACCAGCATGAGGGTGTACTGTAAGGGCAGATACATTCCAAGACCAAAGGCCGTGCCCATCCCTGTCAGCAACTCCATCATGACCCCAATTATTATTCCCATCACGAAAACGGAAGCCATCACCTTACCGCCCGCCAGGATTTGGGCAAAGACGGCGAAGGCGTGCGCCTGTGGTGCCTGAAGGTCAAGCTCTCCCTTTGCAAGAAGTGTGGAGAAGAAGACCGCTGCCAAGGCTGCCGATATAGTCCCGACAATTATGGAAATGGACTCGGCCTTCACGAGGTGGAGTGGTCTTGTGCCCACATAAAGGCCCACCTTAAAGTCCCACATAATCTCCGAGGATAATGATATGGCGGAGCCGAAGACCGTTGTTCCCACAAGGCTCATTAAAAGGATCTGGCTCTTCCCCCCGGGGAACGGTGTTATCCTATCCACAATGAGGAAGGAGATGAAAAGGATGATGAGGGTTATGAAAGAAGTCCCCGAGACGGGTGTGGTTCCCACCTCACCTGAGACCTTGACCGCAATGGCCCCCAAAACGAAAGTTAGGGTGACAAGGAGAAGGGCGTATATAAGGGATGCGAGAAGGGGATAACCCGAAATTACGAAGACGGAGAATATGAAAACCGCGGCTAATGATACCATAATGCTGATGTGCTGTGTTGGCCATTCGTACCAACCCTTACCCCTGACCCACTCCCTCTTCTCCTCCCCCCGAGTGCTTCTTATGTCGGAGAAGACCCTCCTGAATGTGGGAAGCATCTTGAGAAGGGCCGTAACCCCCCCACCAAGGATAGCTCCGATGGCGACTATCTTAACTAGACCTGTAGCGGCGGCTATAGCGGGGGATTGAGCCCCGAGAAGGTATCTCAGCTCCCCCCCTTCTATGTACGTGATGGGGAAAGACCTTTGCGAAACCTATCCCGGTAAATTCGTAAGCCACGTGGGTGTAGGTGGAGGCGGAGTAGGGCATTCGTAGGGTGCCGTGGGAGTACATGCTACCTCCAAAGATGTGGTCTAGGGGTGGTTTCCCGGCCACTGGGAATTCCTTTAGGAAGGAGAAGAGAAGCCAGGAGAAGAAGGAGAAGAGAACCAGGCGGATGGATCTCCTCGCCCTGTGAATGGCCCCGGAGGAGATGTCCCCAGCTATCTCAGTGAGTTTGATGAAGGCCTGAAACCCTGGTGCAGGAAGAGGATCCTCCACCAGCCAGAGGCGCCTGAAGATTATGAAGTACATAAGGCCCAGCAGGGATGCTATTATGGAAGAGACCATGGCCAACGGGAGAATGCCCTCAAGCTGCTGGGCGGAGATGAGATGGGAGCCGTCCGAAAGCATATATCTGGGGGACATTGCTAGGAGATAGATGGCAGGGAAGGTAAAGACAAATCCCGTGACTGTTCTATCTGTGGCGGTGGCGGCCCCTGATGTTATGTTTATCTCTGTGGGGTCCCATTTTAGGGCCATTCCCACAAGGTATGTCACATACCAAGCTCCCCCGGTGACCAGCCCTATCTTGAGGCCAATATACTGGGTTATAACAGTGAATATAAGCCCAATAGATATTCCTAAGAGCACTTTCCACCAGACGAATTTGGAGCGGGTGAAGGAATGCTCTCTGTTGAGCTCGTCAAGGTACTGTTCAAGAACACCAGAGTTCAGACTTGCATAAGCATCAGGGTCAAACCATCTCAATGTGCCCTCTTCAATCCCTTTAAGTGCTCCCGCGCTGACAGGTTGACGATAGGCTGACCTCCTCACCCTCATGTACAGATCTCCTTCCGGGGATTTTACAGGCCTTCTGCTCTCCTCTCAAGGAGTGTCTTTATTCTTTTTCTTCGGAAGAAATCCTCCCTCTCCCTCTCTTCCAGGGCCATGGTGATGTATCTTTCTGCAGCCTCCATCCGGGGGATGAATATGTGCTCTAGGGCATTTACCCTTCTTTTGGTTTTCTCAATCTCTATGGCCAGCCGGTGTATAGATGCCTCAACCTCGGCAAGTTTGAGGAGGCCTCTTGAGAGATCCAGAAACCTTCTGGCCACCTCATCAATAGGAGGTGAGGGGCCCCAGCGGTATTCCACTTCGTCCGGGACGACCTCAACAGACACCCGGGGGGTCTTTACCCCCATTATATTCACAAAGCCCATGGGTATCCTAGGCATCTCCTTTGCTCCGCTTATAGCTCTCTCCAGCTCCTGGGGCCCAAGGAGCGCTTCCGCCTGGAAAATAGACTCCCTAGCGCTTGCGTAGGCCCGCATCACCTCCTCCCTCACCTCATCCCTTCTCTTCAGAAGGGTGAAAAACTCCATGATTAGAGCGTCTCGTTTGTCCCCCAGAAGCTTATGCCCTCTCTGGGCAAGGGCCCTTCTCCTGCGGATGGAGAGAAGCTCCATCCGGGTGGGGGTCACACCCTCTGTAGTCTCTTTCGCCAGGGATCACTCCCCCCCGCTCACCACTTTCTGGCCCTCTTCTATCGTCCGGATCCACTTCCATCTCATGTCGATCCAGCGCTTCACCTCTTCGACCATCTCAGGGGTGAAGTGTCTGAACCTCCCCTGGATCTTCAGATACTCCTCCAAGGTGTACTTCCCCTTGGGGCGATAGTTCACCGTCAGAAGGCCGTTCTCATATTCAAGCAGCGGGAAGATCCCCGTTTCAACAGCCATTTTCGCCAGCGTTATTGTTTTCTCCGAAGGAGCTCTCCATCCCGTTGGACAGGTCGTATATATCTGAAGGAATCTGAAGCCTTCTTTGTTCTTTGCTTTCTCAAACTTCTTCAGCATATCCGCAGGGAAGGCCGGGGATGCTGTGGCAGCGTAGGGAACATCGTGGGCCATCATAATCTTCATGACGTCTTTCTTGTGCTCGGTCTTCCCCATAATCTTTTTGCCAACAGGTGTGGTAGTAGTCCATGCGCCGAAGGGTGTGGAACCCGAACGCTGTATCCCGGTGTTCATGTAAGCCTCATTGTCCACCATGACATAGATTATGTCCTCGTTTCTCTCGGCAGCCCCAGAGAGAGCCTGCATACCAATGTCCGCTGTTCCGCCGTCTCCGGCCAGAGCCACCACGTTCACATGCTCTTTCCCCAATCTCTTAAGTGCCCTTCTTATAGCCCCTGCGGCCACCGCTGAATTTTCAAACAGGAGGTGTAGGTAGGGAACCTTGAAGGCATCAAGCGGATAGGTAGCGCTGAAGACCAGAAGACAGTTGGCCGGCAGATAGACCACGGTGTCCTTGCCCAACACCTTCATCAGGTTTCTAACCACCAGCGCTACACCGCACCCGGGGCAGGCAGTATGTCCGGCAGTAAAGAGCTCCTCGTCCGGTAGATCCTTTATATTTATCATGGTTCAACCCCCCTTGTTCCGATCCATACGATATCTTTCTTCGCTTTACCCTCTCTAGCAGCCTCTAGCAGCTTTTCAAACATCAGCTTTATATCCGGCACACGAACGTCCCTTCCTCCCAGTCCTGCTAGGAAGTTCATCACCGGGATCTCCAAACCATAGAGGGCATGTCTGCCTTCTATATAGCTGGGTCCGCCCGAGCCATAGGATATAGACCTGTCGTAGAAGCCTATAGCCGAGACACCCTCCGCCACCTTCCGTATCTCCTCAAAGGGGTACGGGCGGAAATATCTAAGCTTCACCATGCCCACCTTCTTTCCCTCGTCTCTCATCTCATCAACCACATCCCTTGCAGTGGAGGTAACAGTTCCCAGGGTTACCAGAACAACCTCGGCATCATCTGTTCTGTACTCCTCCACAAGCCCGCCGTAATTCCTTCCAAAAGCGGAAGCGAAATCCTTGGTGACTCTCTTTATGACCTCCCTCGCAGCCTTCATGGCCTGGTCTGTCTGATATCTCACCTCCTGGATGTATTCGGGTGGTGTGAACGAGCCTATGATCATGGGATCCTCAGGCCACAGGTGGGCATGCTCCGCCTTGTAGGATGGCAGGAAGGCGTCAACCGCCTCCTGATCAGGGAACTCAACAGGCTCCACTGTGTGGGAGAGTATGAAGGCGTCCATGGATAGCATCACGGGCAGGAGCACATCTTTATTTTCGGCTATTTTGTACGCCTGTATTACCATGTCCAGGACCTCTTGGTTGTCCTCCACGTACGCCTGGATCCAGCCGCTGTCTCTCTGAGGCATGGTGTCGTTATACTCGCACCAAATCCCGATGGGTGCTGCAACCGTTCTGTTTACAACGGGCATAACTATCGGAAGACGAAGGGCGGATGGGAGAAAGAGTACCTCGTGCATGAGTGCAAGTCCCTGTGAGGATGTAGCTGTGAAAGATCTCACACCAGTGGCCTCAGCGGCAACAACTGCGCTCATAGCGGAGTGTTCGGACTCCACCCTGACATAATCAGCATCAAGAAGTCCGTCATGCACAAATTCCGAGAGGTGCTCAACAATGAATGTCTGGGGCGTTATAGGATAGGCTGCGGCGAACTGTATTCTGGAAAGAAGTGCCCCATATGCTGCGGCATAATTACCCGTAACAACTTTGCTTACGCTCATTTCAATCCCTCACCATCTCAATTGCTTTAGTCGGACACTCCTCTGCGCAGATCCCACATCCCTTGCAGTAGTCAAAATCAAACTCCAGAGTCTTCCCGCCGTCAACTCTCTTTATCGCCCCTTCGGGGCAGTAGAACCAGCAGAGGAGGCACATCACGCACTTATCTCTGTTAAAAACAGGCTTGAATGTCCTCCATGAGCCTGTTTTATTCTCAACAAAGCTCCCCGGGCCCACAAGGCCTGCATCTGTCTCCATAGAGCGCGTCGCCAGTCCCAGGGGGAGCTCCTGCACCGTAGGAAGCCATTGCTTCTTGCTGACCATCTTTTTCTCTCCCCGGGAGGTCCCCACCACTGTCCTATCATAGGCGACCCTTGCGGCCTTTGCGTTTTTCTCCCCCGCCTCCTTCCCTATCCTGCCCCCAAAGATATCCCTTATACCCTCCTCAACGGCCTCTATCGAAACCACGCCAGTTGTCTTGGCGAAGGCTCCCAAGATGGCTGAGTTCGTAATGGGGACTCCCAGGACCTCAAGGGCAACACTAGTGGCGTCAACCACACCCACCTTTATCTCCATACCCAAATCGATCTCCTCCGGACTTTTTCTCGTGTTCACAACAGCAGCACCGGACGGATTAAGGCCCTCCGAGACGTTTACCAGGTCTATAAGACGGTCATCCAGAATCACAACGAAGCTGGGGTTGTATACCTGATTCTTTCGCCGTATCTTCTGCTTGTCCATCCTTGTAAAGGCGAGCACAGGGGCCCCGCGCCTCTCGGCACCGAAGTAGGGGAACGCCACTGCGTAATATCCCTCCTTAAAAGCCGCACTTGCCAGTGCCTGAGCGGCCATCACTGCCCCCTGCCCGCCTCTCCCGTGAAATCTTACCTCATACATGCCGAACCTCCTTTTGCTAAAAGGGCGACAGGGGGTAATGTCCCTCTCTTAAAAATAGATTTTCTTCCCTTGCCCCTCAAGCCTCTTCTGACGGAGATACATTTGGGGTGGTGAGGTCTGCGGCAAGTCTGTAGGACGTAAGAAGCTCCGCAACCACCGTCCAGACAGTGAGCATCACCGGATATATTGACACGCTCTCCTCCGTGAGCTCGTAGACGGGGGAGAGGTAATCCCCATGGGGGAACCCACCTATGGTAATCACCAGATCTTTCACCTCCCCCTCCTTTCTCATGAACTCTTTCATGTAATGATATGGCTCCACAACCATGCCCTGGGGGCTCATTGCTATCTTTTTCACACCTCTTCCCTGGGAGCGTGAGAGACTCTCAGCTCTTTTCAGCACCTCCGAATAGGGAACGCCCTTCTCAAGGACCATAAGGGGGTTTGTCTTGGTGGGCACCCATCCAACTCTGAAAAGCTCCTCAAGCAGGCCAACAAACCTGCTGTAGTGCTTTGGAGGCCTCACTTCAGGGTTCACCCAGATGAGGTTGTCCCCACGGGTATGAATCCAAATCTGAAGCTGCCCGAGCTTGTTGATTATGGAGTCCTGGGCGAGAAGAAGGAATGTATGGACGATATCCGGCCTCCCCCTCCTTTTGCGGTCCTCTCCCTTTAGGGCCGAGTGGTGGTAAGTGGCATCAAGAAGCATCTCCTTAGCCTTCTTCGATCTCTTCCTGCTGTGCCTCAGAACAGCAGGGTGTGTCCAGAGCTCTTCCGGGATGAGTTCAACCTCACTGTCAGCCAGGATGAGTTGAAGCATGTTCTACCCACTAAATGTGGGGATATTAATATCTTCTCCTCATATCTTCAACGGGTCTAAATGGATGCCACATATTATCTCTAGCCTCACCCTCTCTTCTAACCTCGCTTGCTCTCTCCGGGAGCTTTCAGAACTGCGTAGGCTAGTCCAAGGAGCCTTCCATCTTCGTCTCTCATTGCAATCTCAACGCACTCCTTCTCGCCGCTCCAGCTATCGCTGGTGAAGATCGTGATCAGAACCCCTCTCTCCTCCCCCCCCCCCACCTCCCCGTGACATTTATGCTGAGGGAGAGGTCAAAGCGGGCGAGGTTCTTCACCGTGAGGTTGTAGCGTATGCCGTTGCCGGGGTGTACAATGAAATCCTTTGTAGAGGGGGTCACCCTGATGGGCGATGCGAGAATCCAGAACCTCTCAGTAATGTTCTTCTCGGCCCTCTCTGAGGTGAAGTTCATCTCAAGGAGGAGCGCTTCTCTTGTTATGTTCCCCGGGGCGGCCTCTGCGGTGAATCGGAAGGTTCTCCTCTCACCCACTTTCAGTGTGACCTCCTCCGGCAGGTCCTCCAGACGAACATCTATACCTGTCCCCTTAAGAAGAGGCCATGAGGTCCAGTTGAGCTCGCCCCCTGTGTAGTACGCTCCCCAGACACCGATCTCTATGTCTATGGGTTCGTTGCCTGTATTGTAAAGTGTGAAGCTCACCTCTTCCACCTCCCCCGGCAGGAGGTAGGTCACATTGCTTGCGTATTGTATTTCGAAGGAGTAATGCGGAGGCTTGAACTCCTCGACGTATATTGGAACGGGATGGAAAGAGAGAAGGAAGAGAAGAAGGGCAGTGAAGGCCACTATCCTCTGCTTGCCCCGAAGTGGAGAGATGTCGTCAAGTGGAGGGGGGTGTATCAGTCCAAATAAAAAGACCAGGAGTACGAAGAAGAGATATGTGAGGAAACCTGTTGTGAACGATAGAATAAGGAGTATGAAGATGAATCCTAAGGAGATTTGTTTTGCTCTCTCTCCGAAGACACCCCTTACTATATGGCCCCCGTCGAGCTGTCCCATAGGCAGGAGGTTCAAAGCCGTCACAAAGACTCCTATCCAGCCTGCAATTGCTGTAGGGTGCAAGGCCGCGTTCTGCTGAAGGGGGACAAATTTCAGAAAGAAGTAGAAGATCAGGGGGAGGTTAATTATGTAGTGCATTCCTGAAAGCTCGTCGGGAGTGAGCGTTTTGGTGGAGAGTTTGAGGCCGATGTATATTACGGGAAGTGCCATCATAAAACCGGCGATGGGACCCGCCGCACCGATCTCCACCAGTGCCCTTCGGTTGGGAATGTTCTCTCTCACGGATATCAGCGCTCCAAACGTTCCGAAAGGCGCTATCAGAGGGGGGATAGGTATGAAGAAAGGCAGGGAGGCGTCTACGTTGTGCCTCCTGGAAACGAAGTAATGTCCGAGCTCATGGGTGCCTAGTATAGCCATTAGGGGGAGGCCGAAGCTCAGTCCCCCGTAGAGCAGCGCTCTTGGATGGGTTAGGACTTCTAAGGCCCCTGCAGAGCCCCCCCAGTAATCCTCCCAGAGTATCGCACCTGCCCAGAAGGTTGTGAACACCGTAAGGGCAAGCAATAATATGTTCACCCTAATAGAGTACCTCCCTCTCTCCGGGTAACGGAAGATGGCTATGACCCACTCCCCCTCCTTACTGACCACTCTGGGGAACATATTCATCTTTTTCAGAGCCAGACGGAGCGCCTCGAAATTGTCGGGATGTGTTTTCTTATCAAGTATAACGGTGAAATAGAACCCTTTTTCGTCAAAAGAGCTTTCCAGAACGGAATAGTACCTCCCCACCAGTCTCTTAAGCTTCTTGGCCATATCAACGGCCTCTTGAGGCGGGTCCGGAATTAAAGAGAATGCGTCTTCTTTCACCTTTTCATCTCCTCCAGTATTCGGGACAGAAGCCCGCGGGTTTCCAGATAACTACTGCTTAAGGGACGCTTCTCATAGAGAATCCTTATTCCGAACTTCCCCTCAAAACGGACCCTTTCAAATATTCTCTCCTCTATGGATCCCTTCTTGATTATGGCATACCATGCCCTATGGTCCCTAGCATGGGAGCGAAGATAAGATTCCACCTGCTCAGCGGTTCTGTCAAGCACCTTCCGGAAAGCCTCCGCATTCCACGGGAGGCTTCTTCTTCTCACCTGATAGGAGAAAAGACCTGAGAATTCGACGTTGGGCGTCTTTGGAATAAAAGCAGGCGGTATTATACCTAGCATAGGGGAGAGGATGTATATGATCACCTCGTCCTCGCACCTTAGGTTCTTTACAGCGGTATAGAGGTTCCTCAGGGCTTTATCGGGCGATTCTTCGGTAAGGGGCTTATAATTGGAGTCCGGGAACAGCAGACCTACCCCCTCCCCCGCCCCGGTTGGTGGATGTTCCCGGCACATCTTCAGGAAGGATTTTATCTCTTCGTCTTCTTCCAGTGCCTTCAGGACCTCCCCCGGGGTAAGATAAATTTTTTCCGGGTCAAAGGTGGGAAACCTCTCAAGTATGGACTTCTTAATGAGGTTCACCTCCGCTCGAAGGGCGTCCCCCCTGTCTACTTCGTCCATCTCCATGGATTTGATGTAAAATCCACTTATATTATTAAATTATGGAATTTAATAGAAATTGGGAGAAGTCAATATTCCTTCGATAAGATGGTCCAGCGGGTGTGGAGTGCCGAACTAAAAAGGGGGGCCATACAGCTCTGTATTATGGCTCTTCTGAAAGAAGGTAGAAAGTACGGTTTTCAGATCATAAAAGAACTGAGAGAGTTGAGCGGAGGTTACTTTGATCTGAAAGAAGGAACGCTCTATCCAGCGCTCCACAGACTGGAGAAAAGAGGACTCGTCAAGAGCGAGTGGGTGATAGAGGGTACCGCCCCCCCAAGGAGATATTACAAATTGACCGACAGGGGGAAGAGCTTTCTTGCGGAATCGGTGATGGAGTGGCGGAGGATGGTCTCGGCCACAGAAATGGTTATTGGGGGGGATGGAAGTTGAACAGTGCTGATTACCTTCGGGGACTCAGGCTTCACCTACTTCCCTTGCCGCGAAAAGTGAGAGAGGAGGTTTTACGGGAGGTCTCCTCCCATCTCAATGAAGCTCGAACGAGAGGAGGGGAGAGTCTCGTTTCAGAGACCTTGGAGCGCTTCGGTCCTCCTTCGAAACTTGCCCTGAACTATATCAGAATCTGGGGGGTCTCCACCACTTTTTTACTTTCCGTAGGTGCTCTGGGCTTCATTCTGGGGCTGCTCTCGGCCCCCCTCAAACTCTCCTTTTTTGGGCTTGTCCCGCCTCCCCCCGCCCCATCTCTCCTCTACCTTCTGCTTCTTCTCTTACTTGTCTCTATAAGCTACCGATACGGCCTGAAGACAGGTCTTGTGATGGGATTACTGGGCGGTGCGGGGTACATCTCCAACGTGCTTCTGACATACGATCTTTATAAAGATTGGACCACCTTCACATATTCCGATATTTACTCACTCACCTTCAACACGGTACTCCTTCCAGCTGCAGGTGCCGTTCTAGGATATCTCGGTGAAAGGTTCTGGGAGATTGATATTGAGATGGAGGGGCAGGTATGAAAATAAATCCACCGCCGCTTGAAGAGGTTCTGAGCATAACGAGGGATTTTGTGAGTGAGATTTTAAAGGAGTCTGGCGCCCGGGGATTTGTGATGGGCGCTTCCGGTGGACTGGACTCCTCCCTGCTGGCAACGCTTTTGAAAAGGTGTAATATGCCCTTTAAGGCCCTGTTTCTCCCCGATGGGGAGCCGAATAAAGATGATGAACGGGCGATATCTCTGCTAGAGGACTTCCTCAACATCAAAGTGGAGAGGTACAACATAAGACCTGCCAAGGAGGTCGTCTTGAAGGATGTACTCCCTGAAGGGGAGGGAACACTCGTTGCAGGGAACCTCGCTTCAAGAATACGCATGTGCTACCTCTACACGGTTGCCAACGCCGAGAAGCTCCTCGTAGCGGGCTCCTCCAACAAAAGCGAGATCCTTCTGGGATACTTCACAAAATGGGGGGATGGTGCGGCGGATATATTCCCCCTTGGCGATCTCTTCAAAACTCAACTTTATGTGCTAGCAAAGGAACTGAAGCTTCCTGACTTCATTATAAAAAGAGCTCCCACCGCCGGGCTTCTTCCTGGACAGACAGATGAGGGTGAGCTTGGTCTCTCTTACGACAAAATAGACATAATCCTTCGGGGAACTCTTCTGAACATGCCGGTTGAGCGCATTGCCGAAGATGCGGGGACCACTGCCGAAGAGGTCCTGAGGATCCAGGAGATGGTCCGGCGCAGCAGGCACAAGAGAATGGGGTTGCTCATACCGAAGATGGGGCCTGAAACCGTGGGCCTGGACTTCCACGAGAGGTGGTAGCATAGCTCGTGTTGAAAGGATAGTCTGCTATCCCATATCACTGAAGCCTGCGCTATCTGAAAGAGCACTGAGGAGGGGAATCGTGAAGCCCCCCAGCCAGTATGACAGGAGAATCTATCTTACGGATGTGGGAGAGGCGCTTTTGAGATGCATAACTAAACATGGTGGAAGCATACATCTCGCTGACTCAAGTGGCTACATTCCGTCGCGAATACGCTTTGTCTGTGGGAAGGTTTCAGGGGAGGTCTATTATCGCAAATTTGGAAGGAGTTCCTACCACACCACCATTGACATCCTGTTCAGTGGGGAAGAAAAGGATGTAGAGAGCTTCAAAGCGCAATATTTGAGGGAGCTCGGCAGAGACCCTCATTACTCTCCCTTTATCGGAGGCTTTCCCCATGAGGGAGCTTCTATTGCGAAAGAAATTGGGATGAGGAGGTAACTTCAGTCGCACATTCAGAGGCTGCTGGAGCCGTGGGCTGATGAAAGGCAACGGAATAGAGGTCGGGAAATGCACCCCTCCAGTTAAGGATATCATATACATCTACCGCAGAAGCCTGAGACACTTTGGGGACCCAATGTGGTGGCCCGGGGACAACCCCTGGGAGATAGC
>NJDV01000001.1 GCA_002254765.1 Thermoplasmatales archaeon ex4484_36
CTGTCGAGCCCTGGGTGGGAGCATCCTACTATAACAAGATTGCCGCCCTTTCCCGGTAGGGGAACCACCAAAGACTGCTCCTCCACCACATCGCTCTGAAGGCTGCCAGTGGTGTACACTCCAAAGGGCTCTATCTCCGCCGGTTCCTCTACGATCTCAGCCGCTCTCAGCCTCCTCACCTCATCCCTGAACCGTCGGGAAACAGAGGAGGGCAGGAGCACTTTTGTGCTCTCTCCCAGCCTCTTCAGGAGGGCGGGGAGCCCACCGATGTGGTCCCAATGGTTGTGGGAGATTACCACCAGGTCGATATCCTCTGGAGAGATTCCCAGAGCCCTCATATTATGGAGAAGAGCCCCCCCGTCCCACCCCGTGTCAAAGAGGATTCTCGCCCTAGAGCTTTCAAGCTCAATATAGGCGGAGAAGCCCCAGCCCGTCTCAAGCCCGCTCTCCTCAGCGCTCCTGCCGGAAGGTAAGCTCTTCGACGTTGGTCTCTTTTCAATATGCATTGTGATCACGCTTTTCGGCCTTGTTGGCCACTTCCATTATAGAAATCTAGAGAGGGCGCAAAAGGGGGCTCAGTAGCTTTTTGAAAGGTAGACCACTTCAGCCGCCTTCCCTCCGCATACGGCACAGGGGCCGTCCGGCTTCTCCTCCGGAGGAAATCCAAGGAAGCTTTTGTCTAGGCTCACCTCAAGCTCCTCGGCGCACTTCATGTCCCCACACCAGTTCACTCTGATAACACCCTCGATTCCCCGATAGGCCTCCGCCTCGTCCTTCAGGTTTCTCACCGTGAAAATGTGCTCCTTCAGGAAGTTCTCAGCTGCGGAATAGAGCTCACTCTGAACCTCATCCAGAAGTTCTTTCACGCTCTTGAGAAGTTCCTTTATGGGGATCTTTCTCTTCTCAAAGGTGTTCCTCTTTACCGCTGTTACAACCTCCTCCTCAATATCCCTCGTTCCTATCTCTAGCCTCAGAGGAACTCCTTTCAGCTCCCAGTCGTAGAATTTCGCCCCGGGGCGAAGGTCCCGCAGATCTATCTCCACCCTCATTCCCGCCCCGGCGAGCTCTTCCTTCACTTTAAGTGCCTCCTCCTCCACCACCTCCTTCATTCCCTTCTTCGGTATCGGGACCACTATCACCTGAATGGGGGCTACAGCAGGGGGAAGCACTATTCCCCTGTTATCCCCGTGCATCCCAACAACGGCACCTATAAGCCTCTCGGACATCCCATAGGTGGTTTGGTGGGCGTATCTATGCTCACCAGATTCATCCTCGTACATGATTCTATAGGCCCGGGCGAAGTTGTCCTTATACTGGTGTATGGAAGCTATCTGTAGAGTTCTTCCCGAGGGCATGAGGGTGTCTATGCCAACGGAGTAGAAGGCCCCAGCGAACTTATCCCATTCGGGCCTGACAAGTTTAAGGTAGGGAAGACATAGTTCTTTCGCCACGCTATCCATGATTTCAAGGTCCTCCTGTATCTGCTTCTCCGCCTCCTCGAAGTCTCTGTGGCAGGTGTGTGCCTCGAAGAAGTGTATCTCCCTCATCCTGATGAAGGGGCGTGTCTGCTTCGTCTCATATCTGAAGACGTTGACGATCTGAAATATCTTGAGCGGAAGGTCCGAGTGAGACCTGACCCACAGGGAGAACATGGGATACATGGCGGTCTCGGAGGTGGGTCTTAAAAGGAGTGGTATATCAAGGGGCGTGCTGCCCCCGTGGGTAACCCAGTAGACCTCATCGGAGAATCCCTTTATATGGTCCGCCTCCTTCTGAAACTCGCTCTGGGGGATGAGCAGAGGGAAACAGACCTCCTTGTGGGATGTCTTTCTCATCTCCCTCCGTATTACCTCATCTATGTTCCTCATAAGTTCCCAGCCGTATGGTAGCCAGACGTTCATCCCCTTGATGGGGTAACGCTTGTCCACCAGGCCGGAGAGCTCCACAATCTCGCTGTACCACTCCGGGAAGTTATCCTTATCTAGCTTCACCTTCATCTTCTTCGCAAGTTCATCTGCACCGCTGTTTTTCATATGGCTCCCACGGCTCATTGTGCGGAGGTAAAAAAAGTTTTTTACTTTGGAAGAAGCCCAATAAGGCGGAGCACCTCCGCTTCTCTGCCCATGATATCCTCGAAGATCTCAGGGTAGGGAATCTCAATCCCCTTCTTCTGGAAGAACCTCACCACGTTGTTCACATCCCTGAAGAGGAACTCGTATCCCCGGGGGTGTTCTATTGAGACCCCTTGGGCCACATCTATGAAGTAGAGCCCCCTTTCGGTGTAGAGGATGTTATACTCTGAGAGGTCCGCGTGAACGATCCTCCCAACCTGGTAGAGTCTCTTTATTCCGTCGATCACCTCCTCCCAGAACTCCTCCCAGTCCTCCCGCTCGGCCTCAATCTGTCGGATCTGCGGTGCGGGCCTGCCCTGAAAGGTCAGCATCTCCATGACCAAAATGTTGTCTATGCGGTGGATGGGATGGGGTACCTTAACCCCAGCCTTTTCCATCTCCTTGAGGTTCCTGAACTCTTTCTTGGCCCATGTGAATATAACCCCCCATCTACCCTTCTCCAGCTTCTCAAATCGGGGGTCCCCTTCAATATATTCCAGAAAGGACTTAAAAGTGGCCGTTGAGGTACGGAATATCTTCACAGCCACTTTCTCCCCCACAGGGTTGCTTCCCTCGTAGACGTTCGCTTCCTTTCCTGTGGACACCGGGTAGTTGAGGGTCTGAAGTATTCCATTGTTCATCAGCTTGAAAAGGACCATCATGTTATGTTTGTCGAAGACCTCGTCCTCTGTCTTGAATTCCTCCGGGTCCTTAATGAGTCTTTCAATCTTTTTCGGCCCGTAAAGCTCGCGGGTGATCTTCTTTAAGGGGTCCTTAGGCATTATGCCCACCTTGAACGCTTACAGAAGGGATGCTAGGTGGGTGGGGAGGAAACCCCTTCTCTTAAGGTTCATCGCCTGCGTGTTGGTGTAGCGATAGATGATGTCGCACTTCTCATCTTGGAACTCCCACGGCTGAACAATCAGAAGGTCACCAACTCTTATCCACATTCTCTTTTTATATTTCCCCTTCACCCTGCCAAGCCTCACCTTTCCATCCTGACATATCACCCTCATGCGGGCACCGCCTAGCGCCTGGTCAACCACGGCGAACATCTCTCCCTTCTTTCGGTCCGGAAGCTTTACCCTTATTACCTCTTCCTCTCCCTTCTCTGTTCTGGTCTTCATCTCAATGGTGGTTTCTTCGTCATCCTGATCCATGGTGCCCACTCCCGACCCCAATCATCTGTCGCCCTATATAAATATTTCCAGTACTGCCAGGGGCCTGCGGCTCCTCTTAAAGTGCGTAGAGCTGAGATAAGTATATCAGGGTTTTTACCGCATACACCATTGCCTGGGTAGAAATCCATTCCCTCCTGCTGTGGAAGTTGTGTCCCCCAGTGAATATATTGGGTGTGGGAAGTCCCTTCTCCGAGAGCATGGCCCCATCTGTGCCGCCCCTCACTATGGACCTCACCGGTTTGAGGCCCGCCAGTTTTATGGCCTCTTCTGCCTTCTCCACCACCTCCCACCTTCTCTGAAGGTGTTCCTTCATGTTCCGGTATTGGTCCTTGACTTCCACCTCCACCCTCCCACCGGGGTAGAGCGCTTCAACCTTTCTAGCGATGTCTTTTATAATCCCTTTGCGCCGCTTAAGCCCCTCCGCTGTGAAGTCCCTCAGTAGAACCTTCAAAGTAGTCTTATCAACACCGCCTTCTATCACATAGGGGTGAAGGTATCCTTCATGGCCTTCGGTGGTCTCCGGTGCCTCGTAGGCCGGCAGCATCTTTATAGCATCAGCAGCCATGCGTATGGAGTTTATCATCTTCCCCTTCGCATATCCAGGATGGACCTCCACTCCGTGGAATGTAAAATGGGCAACTGCGGCATTGAAGGTTTCAACATCCAGGGTGCCGGCCTCTCCGCCGTCCACTGTGTAAGCCACATCAGAACCGAAATTCTTTATGTCGAAGTACTTCGTCCCGGCGCCCACCTCCTCGTCAGGGGTGAAGGCCACCCTTATAGTCCCGTGGGGCACCTCAGGGTGTCTCTTGAGGTAGGAGAGGGCAGTCATTATCTCGGCAATCCCCGCCTTGTCATCGGCGCCGAGGAGCGTTGTTCCATCGGAGGTTATTATGTCCGTTCCAATCCATTTTTTGAGCTCCACATCCACCTCCGGGTCAAGGACCTGCGATTCATCCCCCGGGAGAACTATCTTCTCCCCCTGGTAATTACGGTGTATTATCGGTTTGACCCCAGCCCCGGGGGACTCTGGGGAGGTGTCCATGTGTGATATAAAGCCTATGATGGGGGCGTCTCTGTTCCCCGGGAGGGTTGCAGTCACGTAGCAGTGCTCGTCCACCTCCACATCCTCCAGGCCAAGCTCTGTAAGCTCCTTCCTGAGGAGCTCGGCCAGCTCACACTGTTTTTTCGTAGATGGATAGGTTGAGGAGTCCTCGGCCGACTGCGTGTCTACCTTGACGTACCTCAAGAACCTCTCAACAACCTCTTTCCGGATGTTTTCTATATCCTCTTCGGGTATCCTTATCAGGCCCTCCGGCTCACTCATTCTCATGCCTCCTCATAAATCTCTCAAGCCTAATCATGCTCTCTTCAATCACATCCTCCGGCGGAAGCGTGACCGCCCTGAAGTGCCATGCACCACCTTCCGGAGAGAAGCCTGAGCCGTGAACCGTCAATACCTTCTCCTCCCTCAGAAGTGAGAGAACAAACTCCCTATCATCTTTCCAAGGAGATCTGCGCCCGATCTTGGGGAATATGTAGAAAGCGCCTTCTGGGACGGAGAGATCAAACTCCTCCATTTCGCTGAAGTGCTTTACGTAGATATCCCTTCGGGCCTTAAGCTTCCTCAGGAAATCCCTCAGATAGCCTCGGTCTCCCTCAAGGGCCCTCATGAAGCCCCATTGAGCAATGGATGAGGGGGATAGCCTTGCTCTGGCCTGCCTCATTATCCCATCCCAGATCTCCACCATGCTATATCCCCTATCAGCTTCACGGTCCTCTCATCGTAGAGGGCCCCGGTGGGGTTGTTGGGATTTATCAGGGCTATGGCCCGCGTTCTAGGCGTGATCTTTCTCCTTATGTCCTCTTCGGAGGGGCTCCATCCCTCCTCCTCCCTGCACCGGTAGAGAACAGGCTTCGCGCCCAGCATCTTTGCGTAGGTTATGTAGGGGGGGTAGGTCGGGTCAGGCAGAAGGATCTCATCCCCCTCCCCAAGGAGGGAGAAGTATGTGAACCCGCAGTAATGAGAAGGTTCTCCTTCGGGACCTCCGAACCTCTCCACCTCTCGTATCTCTCTACCGCCTCCAGAACCTCAGGGATGCCTTGAGAAGGCGCATAGCCGTTGAGACCCCTCCGGAGGGCTTCCACAAGCCACTACCACATCCCGTATGGCATACTCTATTTGAATGGCTTTTCGGTTGGCCCTGATCATCTCACCCATCAGGCTCACCACCTCCCCAATCGCACCAAACTATTTTATCCTGACCCCGCCCGAAGATTAAAGGGAGGGAGAGTTCAGAAAATGTAATAATTGAGATGTCCAATTAAGGGAAGATGAACGGAGAAGCTCTGAAGAGACCCCTGCCTGCGGAGAGAAGGCTCCTTCTCTACCTTCTACCTTACAGATACAGCCCAGAGATGTTTGAGGCTCCCCGGGAGGTTGGTCAGGACCTTATCTCCGAAGGTATATCCATAAGAAAGGACAACCTGCCAAGGGTGCTCAAGAGGCTGAGGGACGAGGGGTTCATAGAGGAGCGCACTATGCACATGCGGGGGTACGCTAGAAGGAGAAAGGCGTATTTTCTCACACCCAAAGGGCAGCGAGTGGCAGAGGAGCTCTACAAGGAAATAGCCTCTGAGCGGGTCTCTTACAAAGACGTTGAGGGTAGGTTGCGCTCTTTAACGCTGAGAGAGCTGATGGAGGAGGAGGGGCTTAAAAAAAGCCAGCTTCTCTCCCTTCTCTTCAGGATCTGGGAGGGAGAAGGCACGGTCACCCGCACCACGATAGACTCCATCCTGAAAGGTGAGAAAACCGACAGGGTGGCGTACCTGAATGAGGCACCCCTTCCGCATGTGTTCTATGGAAGAGAGCAGGAATTGAAGGAACTCTCGGACTGGTGTATGGATCGCCGCTCCGGGATATACGTGATCACGGGGATTGCGGGCATAGGAAAGACCACGCTAGCCGCTGAGTTCCTCAACCGGAAGAGGGAGGAGTTCCACGTCTTCTGGAAGAGGATCCACCGATGGGACTCCTTAAAATCCATTCTGAGCCACCTTGCCCTCTTCCTTGCCTCCACTGGAAGACCTCGACTGAAAAGCCTTCTGGCCACGGACAAAGACATACAGCTCGGCGAGATAGTCCAGATCCTAAAAGAGGACCTGAACGGGACCGGAACAATAATGGCCTTTGACGACTTTCAGAGGGCCTCCGACGAGCTCCTAGGGTTCTTCACAACATGGAAGGAAGCCATTGAGGATACGGAGGGTATAAAGATTATTCTCATCGGCAGGCACGTCATACCCATCTACGACAGGAGAGAGGTAGTCCTGGAAGGCTTCGTGAAGGAGATGGTACTTGAGGGGCTGGATGAGGAGAGTTCCCGGAAGCTAGCCTGTTGGAGAGATGGACATCAAGCGTTACATCTACGAAGAGATCTTCAAAAACCTCTCCCCGGAGGAGATCAACCTCCTCTCGGTGGCCTCCATATACCGCCTCCCTGTCTCCTCAAACGCCTTCTTCATCGACGAGGAGATAGATTTCAGGACCATTGACGATCTGGTGGAGAAGAACCTGCTTCAGGAGATTTCCTATGACTTCTACGAGGTCCATGATATAATAAAGGAGTTCTTCTACAGAAGGCTGACACCGATTCAGAGAAGAAGGCTTCACAGGGCAGCAGCCCAATATTACCTTGAGAGGGGAGAGAAGAAGGACCTTGTGGAGGCCTCTTACCACTACATAAGAGCCTCCGAGATCTACAAAGCCCTCAAAATACTCCTAACCCACGGGGAAGAGATGATTGCCATAGGGATGACGGATGAGTTCTACTCAACTCTTCTGAACATCAGAGAGAAGGACGTGCCGGAGGAGCTGAAGGCCTCCTATTACTACCTGAAAGGGGAGGCGGAGGTGATCCTCGGACGGTGGGACACGGCGATAAGAACCTTGAGGGAGGCGCTGAAGAGGGCAGAGAAGTCCGACGATGACCTTGTAGCCGCTGATGCCTCCCGCCTTTTGGGTTATATTCTCATAAGAAGAGGGGAAAGAATGGAGGCTCTCTCCTATTTCCAGAAGTCCCTGCGCAGAGCTAGGGCCTTGGGGGACCAGAGGAGGAGCACCCTGGCCCTCATAGACCTTGGAGAGCTCCACAGCCTTTTCGGAGATTTTCAGACGGCTAGGGAATACTTGAGGAGGAGCCTAAAGCAGGCGGAGGAGGTCTCAGATAAAGACCTCATGTCAAGGGCTTACGTCAGCCTAGGAATACTCTACACCAACTGGGAGAGGCCAGAGGATGCTATAAAGATGTTCCGACGGGCCCTTGGTCTCCTCAAAAAGAGCGGGAATCTCTTTGAAATGGGAAGGCTGAAGAGCAACCTAGGTATCCTCTACACAAAAGAGGGACGCTATGATCTAGCCCTCAAGAACTTTGAGGAAGCGATAAAGGCCTACAAGGGCTCAGGAGAGGTGAGACAGCTAGGGTATGCTCTGGCGGGTTCGGGTGAAGCCTCGCTTAGGATAGGGGATTTGAAGACCGCCGAGAAGAGGCTGAAAGAGGGGCTCTCCATATTCAGGAAATTGGGCGAGAAGCTGAAGATAGCCACAACCTCTTTCACCCTAGGCGAGCTCTACATGAAACAGGGAGAGATGGAAGCCGCTAGGGAGTACTTCGAGGAGTGCGTAGAGAGCCTCAAAGGTGTCCAGAACCCCACTTATCTGAAAAAATACGAGACCATGGTGGAGGAATATTTGAAGAAGCTCAGGGATTAGATGTACATCCCCTTGTCTCCCACCCTCTTTCTGCTCCTCTCCTCTTCCCGCTTGTTGTCCACTTTCTCCTTCGCCTTCATGAAATGCTGCATGGTCACCCTGCGCCTGCCCTCCCTGATAGCAAACATCCCTGCCTCTGTACAAAGATTTCTGATGTCCGCACCGGTGTAGCCGTCAGTAAGGGCGGCCAGGGTGCGCAAATTCACGCTCTTGTCCAGCTTCATCCCCCTTGTGTGAATCTTCAATATCTCTTCCCTGCCCTTCTCATCGGGAAGGTCTATCCTTATGATCCTATCAAATCTTTTGAAGGGGCCTGAAGCCATCCATCTCTGCGAGCAACTGCATAAGGGTTCTCTGCACCTCCCTATCTCCCGTTGTGTCCATGGCCAGTCTTTTAGCTCCAATGGCATCTATCTCGTCTATGAAAACGATGGAAGGCGCCTTCTCCCTGGCCATCTGAAACAGTTCCCTCACAAGCCTTCCCCCCTCCCCTATAAATTTCTGAACGAGCTCTGAGCCCACCAGACGGATGAAGGTGGCTCGTGTTTTGTTAGCCACCGCCTTCGCTATGAGTGTTTTGCCGGTCCCCGGGGGCCCCACCAGAAGAACCCCCTTAGGGGGTTCAATGCCGATCTCCCGGAAAATATCAGGTTTGAGAAGTGGAAGCTCCACCGTCTCCTTCACCTCCTCTATGACCTCCTTCAGGCCCCCTATATCCCTGTAGGTCTCCTTCGGCCTCTCTATCACCTCTGCGGCCACGACGATTGGGTCCTTCCCCGGGGGTAGAACCCTCATAACCACAAGATTATTCTTGTCCATGGCAACCCTTCTCCCCACCTGAATTTCCTTGGGGTCTATCTTTGAATAAACGTTTGTTATGAACATCTGGCCCGTGGAGCTTTTCACTATGACCTCCCTATCGGATATTATCTCCACAACCTCACCAAGGAGAAGGGGGGGCTTGAGCAGTTCGTCAAGCTGTCGGCGCAGAAGGTACCTCTCTCTTTTCAGCGAGTCTATCTCCTCCTGAGCGGCCTTTCTCTCCTTCTCAAAGGCCTCTCTCTCAAACTCTATGTTGAACTCCAGGGCCTTTATCTTGCCCTTGAGAAGTTTTATCTCCTCTTTCAGCCTCTCAATGGTGAGCTCCTTGAGCTCCTCCTCCACCATCTGGAGCCTCTCCTCCGCTGCCTCCTCCACATCCTCTTCGTTCCTCTTTTCGCTTTTTATGTCCATTGTGTACCCGTCCTTGCTTTGCTTCCAGTATGAAATCAACCGACTGGTATATATTCTTTGCCACAAAAGGTTGATAAAATGACATCAGACGCAATTCTGGTGCCCGGTAGGCTATCGTAGGAGGTGATCCATCCGCAGGTTCCCCTACGGATACCTTGTTACGACTTAACCCTCCTTGCGGAAACCAGGTTCGAAACACCCAAAAAGGTGCCCCTCACCCGGCCTCCACTCGGATGGTTTGACGGGCGGTGTGTGCAAGGAGCAGGGGCATATTCACCGCGGGATGTTGACCCGCGATTACTACGGAATCCAGCTTCATGAGGGCGGGTTACAGCCCTCAATCCGAACTACGGTTGGGTTTCGGGATTGCCTCCCCCTTTCGGGGTGGGAACCCTCTGTCCCAACCTTTGTAGCGCGCGTGTCGCCCAGGGGATTCGGGGCATACGGACCTGCCGTTGACCCCTCCTTCCTCCGCTTTAGCAGCGGCGGTCCCCTTAATGTGCCCACACCCCGAAGGATGTGGTCGCAATTAAGGGCGGGGGTCTCGTTCGTTATCTGACTTAACAGAACGCCCTACGGTACGAACTGACGACGGCCATGCACCACCTCTCTGCCAATCAGGTAAGGTCATCAGCCTGACCTTCATGTGGCAGTCGCCCCTGGTGAGTTTTCCGGCGTTGAATCCAATTAAACCGCACGCTCCTCCCGTTGCGGTGCTCCCCCGCCAATTCCTTTAAGTTTCAGCCTTGCGGCCGTACTCCCCAGGTAGCGGGCTTAACAACTTCTCTCCGGCACTGGGCGCCCTCGAAGGACCCCCAACACCAAGCCCGCAGCGTTTACAGCTAGGACTACCGGGGTATCTAATCCCGTTTGCTCCCCTAGCCTTCGTCCCTTACCGTCGGACCCGTTCTAGTCGGACGCCTTCGCCACCGGTGGTCCCCCAGGGATTACAGGATTTCACCCCTACCCCTGGAGTACCTCCGACCTCTCCCGGTCCCAAGCCCGGCAGTCTCCCCAGAATTCGACCAGTTGAGCTGGACGATTTACCCGGAGATTTACCGGGCCGGCTACGGACGTTTTAGACCCAATAATATCGATCACCACTTGGGGCGCTGGTATTACCGCGGCGGCTGGCACCAGTCTTGTCCACCCCTTCCTCCACCGGCTTTTTACACCGGTGAACAGCCTATGCTGAGCATAGGCACTCGGAGTCCCCTCGTCGCGCTTTCGCGCATTGCGAAGGTTTCGCGCCTGCTGCGCCCCGTAGGGCCTGGACTCATGTCTCAGAGTCCATCTCCGGGCTCCCCCTCCCAGGGCCCGTACCCGTCGTCGGCTAGTGAGGCCGTTACCCTCACTACAACCTGATAGGCCGCAGACCCATCCTCGGGCGCCGGAGCTTTCGGCCTGGAAGCATTCCAGCATCCCAGGCCTATGGGGTATTAGCCTCAGTTTCCCGAGGTTATCCCCCACCCGAGGGTAGGTTATCCACGTGTTACTGAGCGGTGCGCCGAGGGCCGAACCCTCTCGACTCGCATGGCTTAGTCGGACTCCGATAGCGGTGACCGCCGGCAGGATCAACCGGAATTGGCGGGATTCGATCGTGAACCCCTACCTGCACACAATATTTGTGCCTACCGGGTCTCACCATTGCGTCTGATGTCGGATTTAAGAGGTCACGGCACCTGGCCGGGTTTCTTAAATCCTCATTGGATGTACGCAGTGCTGGATGAACCTGCTCATCCATATCCCTTCGGATCTGTCGCAGGTTCAACGCACCCTGCGTGTAAGTGTCCTTCATATGGTGGTTGTATTTAAAATTTCCTTAACCCCTTTACACAACCGCACCCCACCACCCCCCTACAGACCCCCCAACCCTCCGCACTGAAGGACTCCCCCTACCACCAACATTTCGGTATATTTTTCCACTACGTGTTAATAAAACTATCTCAATAAGGGGTGTCGGGGATGCGGGCACTAGCGGAGGAGAAATGTAAAAAGGTTGAGGGCATTTCTGTTATAACAGCACGGGGGAGCCCCTTGAGGATAGTACACATTGTGGGGTACTTCATGCCCGAGGTGGGCTATGAAGAGTACTTCCTAGCGAAGGAGCAGCTGAAGCTGGGACACAACGTGGCCGTTCTTACCTCAGATAGACCACTTCCACACCTTAGCAGCGGCAGGGGAGAGAGACTGAAGGTCGGCAGAGAGGTTCTGGGCGGGTTGGAAGTGGTGCGTCTCAAAGCTCTCGGCGAGTTCTTCTATGATATGGTTCTCGCCCCGGGGGTGAGAAGTGCTCTTGAGGAACTCTCTCCCGATGTGGTCCACCTCCACGAGCCGAAACACCTCTTTGGTTTCCCGGCGGCGTTAAAGAGGAGAAGGAACTACGGTCTTGTTATGGACATTCACGACTTCGATTACCCAGATCACCCCATCCACAGGGAGATAAGAGGACCCGTGGACGCAGTGGTGGTGGGCGAGTACGTAACCTTCAGAAGGCTGGTGGGCCGCGCGGTCTTCAAGAGAGCCGACCACATAGTAGCTGTAATCCCCGCCTGCAGAAACTTTCTGGAGGATTTCTATAAGGTGAGGGGGCCCCCAGTCACAGTCACAGGCCTCGGTGCCGACACAGAGATGTTCCACTACACTGAGAAGGGCCGGAGGAGGATACGGGAGATGTATTCTCTCGAGGGGAAAGAAGTCCTTATCTTCTCAGGGGTCATAACCCGGAGGAAGAGGCTGGAGGATGTTCTGGAGGTCTTCTCCTCTCTAGCGAAGGAGAATCCGAACCTGAGATTGATGGTTGTGGGAGACGGCCCCGAAGACTACTTCAGAATGCTCAAGTCGAAGGCAGAAGCCCTCAGAATCTCCGAAAGGGTTATCTTCACCGGGTTCATCCCCAAGGAGAGATTGAAGGAATACTTTTCCGCCGCTGATATTGGAGTATGGCTGTCAAACAATTCAATAAACCAGCTGGAGGCTATGGCCTGCAGGCTCCCCGTGGTCGTTCCTGAACTTCAACTCTCCTTCATTTTCAAACAAGGTGGAGCACTTCTTTTTCCCCCCGGGGAGAAGGATGCGTTTAAAAAGGCTCTGGTGGAAATCCTGGCAGACGAGGAGAGGAGGGAGGCGCTGGGCAGAGAAGGGGAGAAGCTGGTGCGGGAGAGATACTCCTATTCTCATATCGCAGGAAGGCTTGTCGAGATCTACCAGAGCGTGGTGGAAAAACGCAGGTAACCCTCCCCCTTTCAATATGGGTATTTCTTAACAGCTCGGAGGATCGGTATTCATCTCTGCAAAAAGTCACCTGGGCTCGCCCCGGCGGGGATAGGCGCGCGGATGTTGCGGAGGAGCTTATTTGGCGCTCCATATCCACGTTCCGCGGCTCTTGTCCAACCTTCCTTCCACAAGCCCTTTGCTCTTGAGCTGCATGAGAACCCTGGCGACCCCATCGGGACACTCCTCTCCCTCGTCCATTAAAGTGGCCTCCAGCTCCCTTGTTGTCATGGGGCCCCTCTCTTTGAGGATGCCAAGTATCTTCTCCAGCCTCTCCGGCACTCTCACACCTCCTTCAGGTCCTTATAATGCACTTCGTATCCGCCGTAGAGCCTCACAGGATGTCGGTCCTCCTCATCCAGAGGCAGGTTGACGTCCACATCGCTCAGGTCTATTTTGTGCGAGTAGCGGTTGACCAGATATCTCAGAAGAACAATCACACCCGCCCACTGAATGAGCATAAGTGCGAGGCCTATGGGGCCCGATACCCACCAGTTCTCGGAGGGCCCCGTGAGCGTCTGGTAGAAGTACCACACGAAAAGGACAGCTATCTCAACGGGTACGACGTAGTTGAAGAGGACATCAAACCACCTGCCCACCCTTATGTCACTCCAGCGGCTGTTGATGAAATTCTCCCTGAACCTTCTGACCCCATAAGATCTGAGGAGAAGGTAGAGCATGAGGCCCGTAAGAAGCAGTGCCAATCCCCAGACGTGATCCTGGTTCTCAAGAATTACCGGTACCGGTCGCCCTCCCATGTTAAGAACCACTGCCGCGGATGGGAGCCCGAGAAGAAATGTGGCAGCGCTCATGTAGAGAACAGCCCTTTTCCTGCTCAGGCCGAAATCCATGAAGTTTCTCACAGCTAATTCATATGTTGAAAGCATGGAGGTCAGAGCAGCAAAGGCTGTTGCGAGGAAGAAAAAGAATGCCACAAGAGATCCAAAGGGCATTGTAGCAAAGAGGGCCGTCAAATAAATAAAGGTCAGTCCAGTGCCTCCTTCCTGAAGAGCGGCATCGGCGGCTGCCGGTGTAGGGGAAAGAGCGAACACAGTAGAGAAGACGGCGATCCCCACAATGAGAGAGGCGGAGTTGTTGCCCAGACCCGTCAGTACGGCATTTAAAGTGGTGTCCTCTTTCCTTCTCATGTAAACCCCGTAAGTTAAGGCCATGCCCATGCCGGCGGAGCACGACCAGGCTGACTGGGCAAGGGCGGATATCCATGTGGAGGCCTCACCGAGCTGTTCCCCCCGGGGAGTGAAAAGATACACTATTCCTCTTGAAGCCCCCGGGAGGGTCACCGCCCTTATTGCTAGGAATATCATTATCAGAAAGAGGGCGGGTATGAGGAACAGGTTTATCCTCTCTATCCCCTTCTCTATACCCTTCATCACGATGACCGTTGTGATAAGGATGGCGAGAATCTGGAAGAATATCACCTGGAGGGGGGAGGTCAGGAAACTGAACCAGAGGGATTCAGTATCGACCCCAGGTCTTACGTCGCCCCGGAGGGCGACATAGACATATCTTAGGACCCATCCCATAACAACGGCGTAATAGAACCCTATAGCGGATGAGACGAAGGCCATAAACGCACCCATCCACCCCTTTTTTCTGCCAAGGAAAGCCATAAAGGCGCCCACAGTGCCCCTGCGGGTCTTCTTGCCCACGGCGAACTCCACCATGAGGATGGGGATGGACCATATAAAGAGAAAAATTATCCACGGAAGAAGGAAGGAGCCTCCTCCGTTGGCCGCCGTCTCTTTGGGGAACCGCCAGATGTTTCCCGTGCCGATAGCTGCTCCGAGAGAGGTCAAAACAAGTCCCCAGCGAGATCTGAAGGTCTCCTTCCTCTCCATTAGTTTCACCTACATCTGGCTCTTCTCTCTCTCCATTCTCACGGCGTGCCGAAGTGAGATTGTGAATCCTCCCCATACAGTGCCGAGTATGAGAAGCATCGCCACCACCGTGGAGAGCGTGAAATGTACTTCTGGCCACGCACTGATGCTAGAGGGTTCAACCACGGCAATTCCCCCCCCATCCTCACCTACAAGGGGATAGATGAGGGGGTTCCCCTCCAAGTCTTTACCATCAATCCACAAGGTAACCTCACCCCCTCCCCATGGGATCTCAGCAGCGTAATAGGTTCCATCCGCCACCATGGGGACCTCTCCCCTCGCATTTCCCTCCACCCAGTGGAGAACGAAGGGGTTCTCCGGTAGAGGGATGGGATAGCGGTCGTTCTCCACCTTCAAGATGACCTTTACGCGATCTTCTACCATCCTGCTCTCAATGCTCATGTTTAGGTGGATCTGATAGGGGTTGTGGGCGTAGGAGACAGCTCTTATGAAGCCTCCGAGATTTACCGCCGATATGCTCTCAATCTCCTCCTCCGGCGGGCGATAACTTCGGGCCAGCTCTACTGTGAAGGCGAAGACGTGATGTACCCCGTAGAGCCAGTCGTCTGAGTCCCCGTCTGTTTGGTAAAGATCATAGCCCTGAATAGCTCTGTATCCCATGGGCTGGGCGATGTACTCCGCCAGTTTTCTGAATGTCAGGTCATCCTCCGTGGGCTCTTCCGTCCACCCCCACGGATATATGACAAGCTCCGAATAGGAGTGATAGGAAAGGGAGAGGGTGAAAGAGTTTGCCTCCACAAGGTCCCGTATAGCTCTGGTTTCCCTGGTGGAGAAGCCTCCGTTGGGATCCTCGTCCACCATTCCGTCCCCATCGTTGTCTATCCCGTCCACAGGGTCTTCGTCAACTCCGTCCTCAGGACCCAAGGGGGTTTTTTTATCCCATAGGTCCAACGGGATTAATGCGTCGCCGTCATCGTCTTTGTTGTCAGGTGGACCGGGATAGGTTGGTGAACGGGAGAGATAGGGGTCGGAACCTCCCAACTCCCCCCAGTGCCAGGGGTAGTTCCTGTTAAGGTCAGTACCGTATGAGAAAGGCACTAGATCGGGCTCAAACTCCCCCGAAGGGCCCCTTTGAGAGAGATAGTTCGGCTCTCGGTTCTTTCTCCATCCCCGATCAGTCTGCCTGCTGTACTCCACCCCGTCGGGGTTGACCATGGGGACGAACCATATCTCCCTGTGGTCCACAAGATAAGTAGCCACCGTCCCGTTGACCCCGGGGCTGCCATAATTATGAAGAAGAAAGTGGATGAGGTATAGAGGAACCATATAGGATATCCACTCATTGCCGTGATGGGCCCCCATGATCAGAACGTCGGGCTCCTCCTCCAATCCCCCATCGTCCTCCAGCTCGGGATAGTCTGATATCTTTACCGCCCAGAGCTCTCTCCCTTCGTATGTTCTCCCGATGGAGACAAGCTTTGCTATATCACCGTGCTCCGTGCACCACCTTTTAAGGACATCTGACATCTCAAGATAGGACCAATAATGGTCGAACTCCTCTTCCTCGCTCTGGGGTGCAGATAGAGTGAGTGGGGTGGAGGAGATACCCACAAGTAAAGTGAGAAGCACTGTTTGAAAGAGGACTAAAGTGGTCTTCATCTGCCTCGCACCGCCCCACTGGTGCACCATGGGTGTAGGTAAATGTGAGGATAGATAAACCTTTTTGCCCCGCCGACCGCGGCGCTTAAATCTCGCAGATTTATGAGGAGATATTGCGATGGTTACTTAACCCCCTTTGAATATTTGGGGGGCATGTACCTGAACAGGGAACAGGAGGCGATGCTCGAGGGGGAGATGGGTGAGGGGAAGATGCTGGCAATGAAGCTCCTGGTCAACATAGGTGATGTGGTGGGAGCGCCCCATCTCATACCCATATCCTCAGCGCACATCTCAGGCGTCTCGTATAGAACCGGCGGTGATGGGCTGGTGGAAACCTTAAGAGAATTCGTCTCCCGGGGTGCTGCAGTCTCCATCCACAGCACGCTTAACCCGTGCGGACTGGACATAATGCAGGGTGCCTATTTTGCCGCCACACCAGAATTCGTTGAAAAACAGAGAGAGATCGTGGACCTTTACAGAAGAATGGGCGTCAAGCCCACTCTCTCCTGTATCCCCTATAGGGATGATAACATCCCGGGGTTCGGTGAGCACATAAGCTGGGCGGAGTCCAACGCAGTGGTTTTTGCAAATTCCGTTCTGGGGGCACGAACGAACAAGGAGGGGTCCATCTCCGCCCTCTGTGCGGCTATTGCCGGCTACACACCTTACTTTGGATTGCATATTCTAGAAAACCGTCTCCCGAGGCTTGAGGTGAAAGTGAACTGGAAGGTTACAATTTGGGAAAGCCAGGTGTTGGGGGCCTACATCGGCTCAAGATTCGGAACTCAGGTCCCCCTCTTCAACATGGACCTCCGCTTTTCCGTGAAGAGGCTCAACAGAATGGGCGCCGCTCTTGCGGCTTTTGGGGATGGTGCCATCCTGCACGTGAAGGGCGCCACGCCGGAGGCCGTACGGAAACTCCCCCGCTTTGAGGAGGCGATAGAGGAGCGAACTGTGGTGGAAAGAAAGGAGGTGGAAGAGTTCACGGCTTCCGTATCGGAGGGGCTTGAAGGCGCCTCCACTATCGTTATCGGATGTCCGCATCTGGACTTTGAGGAGCTGAAGGAACTTTACAAGGAGATGAGGGGAAGGAGGGTGAGGGCAGATGTGAGATTGCTTTTATTCACTAACAGGGTTTTCTTTCAGCTCGCCAAGGAGAGTGGAATCGTTAACAAGTTGAAAGAGGCGGGAGTTGAGGTCTACACCGACACATGCATGGTAGTGTCCAGCCTCCCTGACGAGGGGGGGCTCTACCTCACCGATTCCCTCAAGGCCTATTTCTACATGTCCAGACTCTCCTCTAAAGAGGTGAGGGCCTCGCCTTTGATGAGCATTCTTAATTTCGCCATGGAGTAAATTTATATCTGAATGGTTGATATCCCCCCTGTTACTTCCCAAAGAACCTTTTCGGGGGAGACAGATGTACCCAAGCGACAGGAAGACTCTCCTTGCGGGTATTTTCATAGCTCTGATTGTGATAGTAGGCTCCGTTGCCTCCGGGAAAAACATCACGAAAGAAAAAAAGAAGGAGGAGGAACCCCCCATAACAGATGTCATTGTGGAGGCTCCCGCCTACACTGAAAGTGGACAGACCAACGAGGGAGAGAGCACCGCTTTGACCCTTCCTCTTGACGACCTCTACTTGGCAGAGCTCAGGATCACCCTTACGTGGGAAGACGAGCCTCCTCGCAACAGACTCTTTGTGAACGAACCGGACACCTTCCGGCTAGAGCTTCTGAATCCGGAGTTCAATATATCCTTGGTCTCCGAGGAGGTGGCCAATCCCTCCGGGGGAGAGGGCAGCATAACCTTGCGGGTGAATTTTACACAGGAGGATGCCATCAGAATGTATGGCTCCTCCAACTGGACCGTCAACGTGGTCATGGTAAATGCGGGTGACCAGCACCGAATGGGGCTTTTCCACGTCATTGCATTTGTGGATTCCGGCAATTCATGGAGCCTCACCGCCAACATCTGGACCTGGCAGGTGAGGGAGAGCAGTTCCTGAGGAGGTATTGGAGTGGTAGCAGAAGAGGAACCTTTTGTCCCGGCTCACGTGTCCATGCCCGAGTTCACTGTGAAGTCCATCCTTGTAGGCGTTTTGATCACCATTATCATGGGTTCTGCCAACGCATACTTAGGACTTCTTGTGGGAATGACAGTCTCAGCTACCATCCCAGCCCTGGTCATAGGGCTTGCGTTCATGAGACCTCTTAAAGGAACCATCCTGGAAACCAACATGACAAAGAATATAGGGGTGGCGGGGGAGGCCCTGGCCGCTGGGATTGTCTTCACCTTCCCTGCTCTTCTCATCATATACGTAGTGACCGACCATCAGGCTGGCTGGGCCACCCTTGGTGACCACCTGCCCCTTGTGATGCTTCTCTCTTTCGTTGGAGGGCTCCTTGGTGTCTTCTTCACCATTCCGTTAAGGCGTGTGTTCATTGAGGTGGAGAAGCTGCCCTACCCGGAGGGTGTGGCCTCAGGTAAGGTTCTCATAACCATGTATGGCGGAGAGCAGATGCTCCACTACATCACCTTCTCAATGCTGATCGCTGGGGGGATGAAGTTTCTGTCAACTTCTGGCCTCAATCTTTGGAGGGAGAAATTGGAATATGTCCTGGGCAGGGGAAAAGCTAGACTTTTCGGGGGGTTAAATATCTCGCCGGCCCTGTTAGGAGTGGGTTACATTATAGGACCCCGAATCTCTGGGATGGTCTTTGCAGGAGGTGTTTTGGGCTGGCTGGTGCTCATCCCCCTTATAGGTGCTCTTGTGGGATGGCCAACTGTGGATTTCCAGGGGAACCCCATAACAAACCCTGTTGACGCCGTCTACGCCGTCTGGTTCCAGTATACAAAATGGGTCGGCGTCGGTGCAGTGCTTACTGGAGGCATCTGGACACTTTGGACTCTAAGGAAAACTCTTATGGACTCGTTAAGATCCAGCATTAAGATTGGAAAAGAAGAGGGTGTGGGATCCACCGAAGAGCTGCCGAGAACAGAAAGGGATATGCAGGTGCACGTTGCCTATTATGTTATCATATTCGTTGCCATGTTCATTATTAACTACTATGTCCTCAAACTTTTCATAGCCACGCTGGTATCCACCTTTGTACTCTTCGCAGCTGCATTTCTATTCACAGCGGTTGCAGGTTACCTCGCGGGGATCGTGGGTTCCTCCAACAACCCCATCTCCTCGGTGACCATATCCACGCTGGTCATAACCGCTGCCATGCTCTACCTCCTGCAGGTGAACCCCTCTGTCGGGATGCCCGCCACAATACTGGTTGCGGCAATTGTATGCGTATCGGCGGCCATCGCAGGGGACTCCATGCAGGAGCTCAAAACCGCCAATATGGTGGGCGCCACCCCCTACGACATCCAGAAGGGCAGGATTATCGGAGTTCTTACAGCTAGCATAACTATACCCGCTGTGGTCTGGATGCTTGAAAGCGCCTATGGAATCGGTGTGAAGACCCCCGGGCACCCCAACCCCCTCCCCGCACCTCAGGCGGTGATAATGGGATCAACCGTTGTCGCCATATTTAAGGGAGACATAGAGATCTCCATGTTCATCCTGGGAGTCATCATAGCCATTGTTCTCATAAGGTTCAAACTGCCCGTTATGGCTGTTGCGATAGGGATCTATCTGCCCTTCACCCTAACAACCCCCATTATGCTAGGGGGCCTCATAGCCTACTTCTCGGAGAGGTTTATTGAGCACCGGGTCAGAGTTGTGGATGCGAGACGGGAGATGCTTTCAGAGGACGCCATTAAAGAGCGTGTCAAGAAACTCAAAAGTGAGACCTTCAATTATGGGCTCATCTTCTCCGCAGGCCTGGTGGCTGGGGAGGCCCTGATGGGCGTTGTGAACGCCATCTTCAAGATAGGGAAGATCAATATCGCCCTTTTCACTGATGCCGCCGGGTGGCCAGGGCTTATAGCATATCTCTATCTCATGTATATCATCTTCTACATTGTTGTTAGAAAACCGCTCCAGGGGATGAGCAAAGAGGAGGTCCGAGAGACCCTGAGAAGAACCTTCCGCCGCAGGCTGTAGGGTGGGTATGGTGAGAAAAAGAGGATGGAAAAGTAGAAAGAACCTGCTTAATTACGTGCCCTCACTGGCCGAGGGGGTGAGATATTCTGATGGGGTCCTCTATTCACCCACAGCTAGAAGCTTCTTTGGAAGACTCTGTCTGAAGTTTACAAAAAGGGGCAGCATTAAAAGGACATACCTTGATGATGTTGGAAGGTTTGTGGTGGAGAGGATAGATGGTAGAAGAGATGTAAGAGAGATAGGGAAAGAGCTCAGGGAGAACTTTGGGGAGAGGGTGGACCCGGTTTATTACACCCTAGCTTTATTCTTAAGGCAGCTTGCAGCAAGAAGACTTATTACCCTGAAATACCCTGATGAGCGTAGAAGGAATGGTGATTCATATGGTACATCCCGCAGAAAGGATAAAGGGAAGCAAAAGCAATCTCCTTGAGGGAAAGAGAATCATCCTTGGCATCACAGGAAGTATTGGAGCGGTGGAGTGCGTGAGATTAGCCCGGGAGCTGATAAGGCACGGGGCGGATGTTATTGCGGTAATGACAGAGAGCGCTAAAGAAATTTTATCGCCGGAGTCCATGTTTTTTGCAACGGGAAAGCCTCCCATCACAAAGCTGGGTGGAGGGGTGGAGCATGTGACTTTTGCAGGTGAGGAGGAGGCTGAAAAGTCTCTCCTCCTCATCGCACCAGCCACAGCCAATACCATCGGAAAGATTGCCACCGGAATAGACGATACCCCGGTTACCACCTTTGCCACAGTGGCACTGGGTTCGGGGATGCCAATATTGATCGCCCCGGCGATGCATGCCGCGATGTACAGAAACCCGGCGGTGGTGAAGAACATTGAGTATCTGAAAGAACTCGGGGTTGAATTCATCCAACCCAGGGAGGAGGAGGGGAAGGAAAAGTTTCCAGATGTAGAAACGGTCTTCCTCCATGTGCTCAGAGCCTTCAGAGGAGGTCAGGGAAGTGGAGTGGCCGCCCTTGTGATAGGGGGTGCCTCCGAAGAGCCCATTGACGAGATGCGGGTTGTAAGCAACAGGTCCACCGGCAAGACAGCCTCCGAGATCGCAAAAGCATTATTCGTAGAGGGGTTTGAAGTAGCCCTTCTCTGGGGCAGAACTACCACCCCTCCTCCCAAAGTGGGAGAAATTACGGGCTTCCGGAGGGTAGAGGAATTGATAAAGCTGCTTGAGAAGATGAAGGGCAGGGAATTTCATTTCATATTTATGCCCGCAGCGCTTTCCGACTTCATACCCGAGAGTAGAGAGGGTAAAATACCCTCCGGCGGGGAGCTCTTACTCAGAATGAGAAGCGCTCCTAAGGTCCTCAACCTCTTACGAGACCTTTTCCCCTCCGCTCACATTGTGGCCTTCAAAGCTGTCGGCGGCGATGATAGAAGAGTAATGGAAAGGAAGGCGATGAGGTACATAAAGGAGGGCAGGGCGGATTTTGTCGCTGCGAACATGTTGAAGGACGTTAAGGAGGAGAGTACCCGCATAACGCTTTATTGGCGGGATGGTGCTCTGGGCTCCTTTGAGGGAGATAAGTTCCGCGTGGCCACTGCCTTGGTTAAAGCTGTAATGGAAAAGGCGGGAGGTTGAGTATGGAGATAAGCTTCACAAAAGCATTCTCCCCAGCACACATCTCTCTTGGGTTTGTGCCCCACATAAACGAAAAGGAGCCTTTGAAGACGGGCTCCCGGGGGTTTGGCATATGCCTATCGGAAGGGGCCACTGCCGAGGTGGGAAGAGGCAAGGGTATCTTGGAGTACACTTTGAACGGCAGGAGAGGGGATAGAGAGTTCCTGGGGGGGTTCATAAAGAGGGTGGAGGCGAAGCTCGGGAGAGAACTTCCAGAAAAGAACCCCGGTTTTGAATCCCTGAAGGTAAGAACAGTGCTGTCCTTTCCCCTCTCACAGGGCTATGGCATGTCTGCCTCCTCCCTCCTCTCCATTGCTCTGGCCATCTACGCATTCCTGGAGAGAGAGAAGATTCTGTCAATGGGTAGCAAGGTTGACTCTCTGAAGTTCCAGGAGAGGATGAGGGAGGGATTCTTCTCCCCCGAAACTGGGAAGGATGTCTCAAAGATCTTTCGAATCCTTGTAGAGAGCGTTCACGAATATGAAGTTGAGATGCTGTGGGGACTGGGGGATGTGGTGGGGGCTTTAAGGGGGGGTGTGGAGATAAGAAGAGAACCCGGGGTTCCTCCCCACGGGAGGGTAGAGAAGGTGTTCTTCCCCGACGAGGGCTTTCTTTACACCGCAGTACTGGGAAGGGAGATCCCAACTCCAGACATTCTGCGGGACCGCTCTACGCTGGAAAGAATCAAGGTTGCGTATAAAGAAGCGCTTAAGACTCTTCGTGGAAAGATAACCCCCAAAAGGTTTTTAGGGGCTGGAGAGCTCTTCGGGAGAAGGAGTCGGCTCGCTCCTGTTGAGATTTTAGAAGCTGTGGAGAGACTTAAAGAGGAGGGACTGCCCTCCTCCCCCGTCATGATAGGCAATACTGTTTGCGCCTATCTACCTGAAGAGAGAATAGATGCCATCTACAGAGAGCTCGAGGGGTCCCATCGGAGGGCCGATCGTTCATGGGAGGCGATTATCATGGAGGAGTTGAAAAGGCGGCTGGATGGGGTTCTGGATGACTTCCCCCTTATTTTCTCTAAAATTTGCAGAGTGGACTATATGGGTGCACGAATTACCTTCACTAAAGATGGTTAAGAAGCCTTAAAATAGCCATTTAAAGCTACAGCTGCTTCCTGCTGCCCGTTGTGCAGCTCCCCTTTGACCTTTCTTACACTCTCTGAAAGCATTTTTGTAATTTGTAACACCGGTCATTCTACAAAAAAAACTATATATACAGATACCTCATAATCCTGCATCGGATAAATTCATAAGCAGGAAGGGGTAAACATGAGAAGAAAGATGAGCACTCCTGGTTTATTTATGGCATTAATAGTAACCCTGGGCACTTTCTCACTACTATCAGAACGCCACTGCCGGTGGCAACTTGATAAACTCAACCTCCACAGATACCACCGGCTATTTCGTAGTAAACATCTCCAGCGGTCAACAGGGTGGTCAACCCCCCGTGGTGAGGGTGGAATCCACCTACCTCTATCAGGGCAACAGTGTGGCCTTGAACAGAACCCTCTCC
>NJDV01000037.1 GCA_002254765.1 Thermoplasmatales archaeon ex4484_36
TTAAACGGAACCTCCCGGGAGGAAGTGGCAGAAGGCTCCCTAAGCTTCGCCCTCAAGAACCAGGATGTTGTAAGGGGGGTACTCTTCGTCACCCGGGGAGGGGGAAAGGATGCACGAAGGCTCATTGAGGGTGCCCTGGGACTGAAAGAGGGGGAGCTTATCGGACCGAGGGATCTCTCCCACCTCTTCAGACTCTCCTCACTCCTCAAGGGCTCTCCATACCCCTCAAGGCTCCCCCCAGCGGAGTATTTAAGCGGGACCATTCTTGTGAGCGACGGGGAGATGTATTCTCCTCTGGCGCGTATAATCCGGTGGTGGAAACTTAAAGAGGACGTGGAGAGGCTCCTGGAGGAGGCAGAAAACACTCCACTCACGGCTTTCAGAGCACGCCTGGGGGGCATAAAACTGAAGACCAGACTTAAGCGCTACATTGAATGGGAGGAGCTCCCCAGCGGGGTGGACAGCAGGCTCTTTCTTGAAATCCTCTGGGACATTATCCAACACCCGGGGAAGGGCACAATAGCCGACCTCCTATGGCACTCCATAGCCGTGGCTCTCGTTGACCTATCGGTGGAGATCCCCCGGGAGGGGTGTCCCGCAGTCGCGGTAGATGAAGACCTAAGAATAGTCCCCGTATGTGACGGACTGGATAGATACCTGAAGGAGGTAGTGAGATGATAAGGGTAGATAAGGAGAAGTGTCTCTGGTGTGGCACCTGTGTGGGCGTCTGTCCCACCCTGGCGCTCACTCTTAAAGAGACCTACGTTGAGGTTGACCATGAGAGGTGCACTCTCTGCGGGATATGCGTAAGGGCGTGTCCCGTGGGGGCCATAACCATGGAGGGGGTGGAGAAGTGAAGACCCTGAAGTACGACGTGGTGGTGGTTGGCGGCGGGCCGGCTGGCAGCAGCGTCGCCCGCTACGCCGCCAGAGGCGGCGCGAAGGTTCTCATGCTGGAGAAGAGGCAGGAAGTGGGCTCCCCGGTAAGGTGCGGCGAGGGGGTATCAAAGAAGATCCTTCAGAAGATTGAGCTTGAGCCCCTGGAGAGCTGGATAGCCAATGAGGTGGCGGGGGCCAAAATCATCTCCCCCTCCGGCTCGGAGTTTGAGCTCTCCGAGGACCTCGCCGGAAACGAGACGGGATACATCATACGGAGGGACATCTTCGACAAACACCTGGCAAAGTTGGCTGCAGTGGAAGGGGCAGACATCATGGTGAAGACCACAGCAACCTCCCTCATAAAAGAGGACGGAAAGATAAAGGGGGTCCTGGCAAGGCATCTGGGCGAGGAATACAGGATAGAGGCGACAGTCACGGTGGCCGCCGACGGCTTCGAGGCCCGTCTGTCAAGGGAAGCAGGGCTGAAGACCTCCCTTAAGCTCAGGGACGTTGACATCTGCATTCAATACGAGATGGTGGGGGTCAAGGCCGACCCGCTCTACACCGAGTTCTACGTAGGACAGGGCTACGCCCCCGGGGGCTACGTCTGGATCTTCCCCAAGAGCGAGAGGGTGGCAAACGTGGGGATCGGAGTGAACCTCATGTTCTCCGAGAGGGGGGCCACCCCAAGGAGGTACCTTGAGAAGTTCATAGCCTCCCGGGAGGACCTCAAAGGGGCTAAGATTGTGGAGATAAACGGGGGTGCGGTATCAGTGAGCATGCCCCCGGAATCTGTAACCCTCCCGGGGTTCGCCGCAGTGGGGGACTCAGCCAGGATGATTGACCCCCTAACCGGCGGCGGTGTCGTAAACGGCGCTGTTGCTGGGAGGGTTCTGGGGGAGGCCCTCGGAAGGATGGTCCAGGGCAAGCTATCCCCGGAAGAGGCCCTCGCCGAGTACGAGAAGGGCTGGAGGAAGAAGATGGAGGTCCAGCTTGCAAGGAACTACCTAGCCAAGGAGAAACTCCTTGAGCTTACCGATGAGGAGATGAACGATCTTATTGAGGCTGTGGGTTCGATAAAACTGGAGGGGCTCTCAACGGCGGCCATCTTAAAAGCAGTGAAGGAGGCAAAACCCTCTCTGGCGGAGAAGTTCTCAGACTTCCTCTGAGCCCCTGCTCTTTATCTTCTCAAGCTCCTCCATTAGGGCCTTCTCTATTTTATCCACAGACCTCTCAAGGGAGACGCTTTCCTCCTCTTCCGGGCGCTCCTCCACGGTGAGGGGGGGCTCATATTCAAGCCTCCTGGGTTCTAACATAACCTCCCGCAGCACGTCGTCCACAAGTTTAACCGTCATGGGGACCTCCATGAACTGGGAGTAGGCCACCACCCTATTCAAAGCCCCCAGCATCTCCCTCACATTCGCTGGGAACATTTTTGATATCTTCTCCAGAACATCCTCCGGGGGCTTCACCCCGAGCTCGGCACAGCGCAACTTCAGTATCTTCACCCTTGTCTCGTGCCCGGGGGGTTTCACGTCTAGAATGAGTCCCGCCTGGAAGCGTGAGCGCAGCCTGCTCTCCAGCTGCTCTAAAGCCACAGGGGGCCTGTCAGAGGAGAGAACGATCTGTGCCCCCCTGCTGTAGAGCTCGTTGAAGGTGTGGAAGAACTCCATCTGGGTCTCCAACTTCCCGCTCAGGAACTGGACGTCATCTATGAGAAGAACGTCCACCTCCCTGAACCTTTTGCGGAAGTTCTCAAGCCGGTTTAGGTCCACCGCCTTGATCATCTCGTTTATGAACCTCTCCACTGGGGCGTAGAGTATTTTCAGGGTGGGATGGGTGTTCTTCATCTCGTTTGCTATGGCGTGCAGTAGGTGAGTCTTTCCTGTCCCCACATCTCCATATATAAAAACAGGATTGTAGACCGCTGCCGGCCTCTCGACGATATTCTTGGCCACCCTGTAGGCGAAGGCGTTGTTGGAGTCCACAAGGAAGGTGTCAAAGGTGTGCTTCGGATCAACCCCCATTAGCCTCAACTCGAGAACCGCCGAGAGGTACTCCCTGGGCGCCTCCTCCGCTGTGGCGTCCGCCTCCGCCCTCCTTCCCACGGAGCTCTTCAGCTTCTCAATTTCCACTTTGAGCTCCTCGATCCTCTTCTTGTCCTCTCTCTTCTCCTTCCGGAGGCTCTTGAGCTCTTGGAGCAGCTCCTTGAGTAACCTCTCGTCTATAGACGTCGTATCCTCCCGCCTCCTGCGGGAGCCCCGGAAGAGGTCCTTAAGGCCCGTTTTCCATACCTCCTTTAGCTGCCTGGGTAGAAAGTCGGGTTCAAGGTATAAAACCGTTGCGCAACAATTCTCACCCCGGCTGAAAAACTGAAGGAGAAAAGAAATAACCACACATAAATATTTTCCCTGAAACAGCGTAATAGATTTTAAAACCCGAATAAGAGATTTTGACGTGGGATGATAATAATCCGCAAAAGCTTATATACACATAACCTTAATGTGAGCTCAGCCAATAACATATTCCTAGTAGAGAAGAGATGAGCCTGCGGGAGGTGATATTATAGGGCTCAATGAGTTATCTAGGTGCAAGAATATTTTAGACAGGATAGCGGATTCTGTAGCCTATCCTCTTATCATAATTGACGAGGCCGGTTCTGTGGTTCTGTGGAACACCGCTGCCGAGAAGATCTTCGGCTACAGCAAGGAGGAGGCCCTGGGAACAATGCTTCACAAGCTCATAATGCTCCCAACCGCAATTCCCCGTTTCCGTGAAGGCTTCCGCAGGTTCCTCAAAAACGGCACCGGACCTCTTCTGAACCGCCCAATAGAGACGACAGCCGTAAGAAAGGACGGGAAAGAGATCGTCGTGGAGCTCCACATCACCCCCTTCCAGTTGAACGGAAAGTGGCACGCACTGGGTTTGGTGTTGGACGTCACCCAGATGAGAAAAAAGGAAGAAGAGGAGAGGGAGCGGGTGATGTTCTTCAGAAGGCTCGTGGAGGGGGCCGCAGAGGGGATAATCACGATCCAGGATGGCGTGATAAAATACGCCAACCCTGCCACTGAGACCATATCCGGCTATAAGTTAGAGGAGATTATTGGGAAGCCCTTTGTAGACTTCGTCCACCCGGATGAGCGAGAAAAGTTACTGGAGAGGTACCGGCGGAGAATGGCCGGAGAGGACGTTGAGAACCAATATGAGACCATTCTCATAGGGAAGGACGGCAGGGAGATAAGGGCCGAGCTCAGAGTTTCCCTTATAATGTTCGAAGGAAGGCTGGCAGAGCTTGTCCTCATAAATGACATCACGGAGAAGAAAAGGATTTTAGAGGAGCTGAAGGAGAGCGAGAGGAGATACCGTGAACTCTTTGAGAACTCCATGGACATAATCGCCGTAGGAGAGCTAGATGGCACGCTTGTGGATGTGAACAGAGCAATTGAGGCCTACGGAACAAAAAAGAATGAGGTGTTGGGAAAGAACATCCTTGAACTTTTTCCGGCAGAATACCACCCCCTGCTTCGCTCCGATTTAAGGAAGCTCTCCCACGGGATCCCGGTGAGGGGGGAGATTCCCATAGAGACCCCGCAGGGAAAAAGGGTAATGGAGTATCGCGGAAGGCCCCTAAAACGCGCCGGAGGAGTCATAGGGTTCCAGACGGCTCTGCGCGATATAACCAGGAGAAAGAAATATCATGAAGAGCTGAGGAGACACAGAGACCGTCTGGAGGAGACTGTAAGGGAGAGAACCAGGGAGCTTGAGGAGGAGAGGCAGAAGGTTCTGGCTATCTTGGAATCCATTCGTGAGGGCATACTCGTTTTGGATGAGGGGGGAGGAATTGTCATGATAAACCCCTCCGCAGAGGAGATGATAGGGATGGCCGAGAAGAAGGCCATAGGGAGGAGCGTTGAGAAGGTCTGCCCCTATCTGGAGGGGATAAATCTTAAGCTGCTGAAAGAGCTTGAGGCATCCGGCGACACCGTGGAAAGGGAGGTGGAGAGAAGCGACGGCACCCGAAGGGTAGTTGAGATCTCCTCGTATCCCCTCGTGGGGGAGGGGGAGGTGGTGAGAGGCCACATCGTGGTCATCAGGGACATCACGGAGAGAAAGATTATCGAGAAAGAGAGGCTGGAGAGGCAAAAACTGGAGGCGCTGGGCCACCTCTCGGCCGGTCTAGCCCACGACTTCAACAACATCCTCACCGCCGTGCTGGGCTACATAACAGCCCTTTCTGCAAAGCTGGGAGAGGAGGGAGAGGCAGCGGAGCTTCTTAAGAGGGCTCAGGAGGAGATATACAGAGCCAGGGGTATAACTGAGCAGCTCCTCACCTTCACCGAGGGGAGCGGAGAACCGCTGAAAATGGAGACAGATATAAAGGAGGTTGTAGAGAAATCCACAGGCCTTTTCCTCTCCGGTTCCTCCTGCAAGGTCAAACTGAATGTGGATGAGGACCTCTGGGGTGTATGGGGAGACAGCGCCCAGCTCACTCAGCTGCTAGGAAACATCCTACTCAACGCCAAAGAAGCCTGCGGGGAGGAGGGAGTCATTGAGATCAGCGCATCAAACGTGAAGATCAAGAAGCACCCCTCCCTGCCTAAGGGCAGGTACGTCAAAATATCTGTGAAAGATAACGGAGAGGGCATTCCCGAAGAGATACAGGACAGGATCTTTGACCCTTTCTTCTCCACTAAAGAGGAAGGCAGAGGGCTGGGGCTCTACAGCGCATATCTGATAGCCACTCGGCACGGGGGTGACATCGATTTCGAAAGCCACCCGGGGCGGGGAACCACCTTCCACATCCTGCTTCCGTCCACAGGGAAAGCTCCGAGAAGAGAGA